>JAJDDH010000268.1 GCA_029260415.1 Phycisphaerales bacterium
ATCTGGTGGCGGACGGTGGCGCTGATGGCGGTCTGCTGGATCGGGGTGCGTCCGGGCTTGGGGCGGACGAACATGTGGACGTGGACCATCTGGCCCGAGATGGAGGGGTCGCCCGGGTTCTCGAGGAGTGCGGTCAGGGCCTCGGCGGACAGGTCGGTGAGGTAGATGTTGGCGGTGTCCTCGTCGGCGCTGGTGTAGGCCCGGGTGGGGAACTTGGGGCTCAGGCGGGAGCCGGTCTCGACGCCCACGACCTGGGCCTTGCCCGACGTGCCGTGGAGGCCGATGAGCGAGCAGGCGGGGAGGCCCACGCCCAGCGTCAGGGCGCCCAGCACCATCCCGATTGACGCGCCCGCGCGCCGGGATCGGGCAATGCAAGAAGCACGCGAGGGCTGGTGGGCACGCTTGGCATGGAGTCTCATAGATGAGACAATACAGGGGCGCCCGCCTCTCGGCGCGGCGCATGGGCCCCTGAACATGATCGGGCGCCCCGATCCGGTCCGCGAGGGAACTTCATCCCCCGCCCGGACGCATAGATGGACGGGCGCGATCCCGATCCCGAACCGGGCCAGACCCGGGACCGGGACAGCCCCCGGATGGAGGCGGCAGATGCGACGCAATCGGTTGATCAGACAGGCCGCGATGGGCGGGGCGGTGTGCGCGATGCTCGGCGCGTCGCCCGCGTGGGGCCAGAACACGCGCGACCAGACCGACCGGACGGCGCGCCAGGGAGCGGCGCAGACGCGCCCGGGCTCGACCCCAGCGCCGACAGACCCGCCCGCGACGCGGGATCGCGACACCGATGCGACGGGCGAGACCGTCGCCCCGCCCGCGACGACCGACCCGCGCCTGCGCGAGCTGCTGTACAACAACGTCCGTCACCCGGGCGGGACCTACTCGACCAAGCCGCTCGACGACATCCAGGATCTCGACAAGCCCCTGCCCCAGTCCCAGAGCGCCGAAGCGCCCAGCGAAGAGTTCAGGATCCTCGGGCGTGAAGCGTTCGACGGGTTCACGGCGTACGCGGTCAACAACGCGGAGCTGTTCCTGACGTCGCTCACCGACGAGCAGCGCCGCCGCGTCCGCGTGATCAGGGCGGGGGAGTTTGGGAACCCGTACGACCTGATCCTGGTCGATGACAGCGTGCGGTTCCGCGTGGACAGCGTGTGGTCCGGCGCGTCGGGGGCGTACTACGAGGGCTCCAACACGTACTACGCCTCGCCCTGGAACCGGGGGTACGGCGTCTACCCGCTGGGCTACCCCTCGGCGCACGCCGCCCGCTGGGGCTTCCCGTACGGCTACGGCTACTGGTCGCCGCGCCATGCCGCCTTTTACGGCGAGTCCTACCACGACGGGTACTGGAGGTACTGGGGCCCGATCGATTCAACCTACTCGCCCGGCGTGCAGTCGCCCGCCGACCCGCCCCTGACCGACCCGCCCGAGGTGGAGCTGACCAGCCTCGAACTGGCCCAGGCGCTGCTCACCAGCGGGTACGTCGAGGAGGCGATCGTCAAGTACCGGGACCACCTGACCCACGACCCCGACGACACGATCGCGATGCGCGCCATGGGCGCGGCGCTCATCGAGGCGGGGGAGGTCAGCCGCGGGTTCGCGATGATCCGCATGGCCTACGGCGCCGACCCGGCCCTGGCGGGCGACCCCCTCGACGCACGCCTGTTCACCATGGCCCGCCTGCGGGAGACGCTCCGGCGGGCGGTCCGGGAGGCGAACAAGGAGGATTCCAGCTCCGCGTGGCTCGCCGTGACGGTCCTGATGCAGGCCCAGGGGCGGGACAGCGTGGCCCTGAAGAACCTGGTCAAGGCCGAGCGGCAGTACCTGAGCCAGGACATCGCCCGGGCGCTTCGTCAGCGGCTGGAGTAGGGCTCCGGACTAGGAAAGGGCTTTCTGCGTCGTATCCCTGTGCGGGGCGGGGGCTTGCCTGCCGCGACGGGGGGCCTAGGATCCCTTCCTGCACGTCGGGAGGCGTCGCAGCGTTCAACCAAACCCGTTTGAACCACCGAGCCGGTCCAGATCCTTGGCCGGAGTGGAGTTTCCGAGGGTGTGCAGGCGTGTGTTCTGCGCGATCATCGGCGGCCGGTGGGAGGTGGAGAAGTCATGGCCAAGCGTGAGCTTACAGAGACATTCAAGATCATGGCCCCGGGAGGCTCGGCAACGCCCGCGCCCCCGCTGGGTCCGGTGCTGGGCGCCAAGGGTGTCAACCCCGGGCAGTTCATCCAGCAGTTCAACGCCGCGACGGCCGCGCTCAACGGCAAGGTCGTCGGGTGCGTCATCAGCGTGTACTCGGACCGCTCGTTCGAGTTCGAGATCAAGTCGTCGCCCGCGTCGGTCCTGATCAAGGAAGCCGCGGGGATCGACAAGGGCTCGGGTGAGCCCCAGAACATCGTGGGCAAGATCACCTTCGACCAGTGCCGCAAGATCGCGGAAGAGAAGAAGGCGGACCTGAACGCGGGCTCGATCGACGCGGGGGCTCGCATCATCGCGGGCACGGCGCGTTCGATGGGCGTGCAAGTGGTGGGGGCGTAACCGATGACAAAGCTCAACAAACGCGCCAAGGCGAACGAGGCCGCGATGGTCGAGGGTCGCCTCGAGGCGGGCGACGCGTTCAAGGCGCTCAAGAAGTTCAAGGGTCCGAAGTTTGATCAGTCCGTCGAGGTCTGCTTCCACCTGGGTGTGGACGTCAAGCAGG
>JAJDDH010000269.1 GCA_029260415.1 Phycisphaerales bacterium
GACCGCGGGACTGGTCACGATCGAGGACATCGTCGAGGAGGTCTTCGGCGAGATCCAGGACGAGTACGAGGACGACGACGATCAGGCCGCGGTCGAGGTGCACGAGCGGGAGAACGCCGCGACGATTGACGCCCGGGCGCACATCGACGACACCAACGACGAGCTGGAGCGCCTGGGCCTGGAGCTGCCCGAGTCCGACGAGTACGACACCGTTGGCGGATTCGTGGTCTGCTCGCTGGGTCGGATCCCGGAGGCGGGCGAGACGTTTGAGCACGAGGGCGCCCGCCTGACGATTCTGGAAGCCGAGCCCACACGCGTGGTTCGGGTGCGGGTCGAGGTCGCGTCGGTGGACATCGTGGACGCCGAAGGCAAAGGGGCGGGCGGAGCGTAAGATCCCGTCCTATGCCCGAATCCCAGCACGCGACCAGGCCCCTGACGCTGTACAACACGCTCACGAAGCGGGCGGAGCCCGTGGTGGTGGGGGACCCCTCGCGGGTGACGTTCTACACCTGCGGGCCGACGGTCTACGACGACGCGCACATCGGCAACTTCCGCTCGTTCCTGGCGGCGGACCTGCTGCGCCGCTGGATCGAGAGCCCGCTGTGCACGCTGACGGACGGGTCAGGGGCGCAGCACTCGTCGCCGCGTGAGGTGGTGCACGTGATGAACATCACCGACGTGGGGCACATGACCGACGACGACGTCGCGGACGGGTCGGGCGAGGACAAGATGGCCGTCGCGGGCAAGAGGCTCGAAGAGGCCAAGAAATCGGGCAAGCTGCCCGCGGGCGTGGACGTGGACCCGGGCGACCCGCGGGCGATCGCGTCGTTCTACGCCGACCGGTTTGTCGAGGACGCCAGTGCCCTGGGCCTGAAGGTGGCCATCGACGCAGAAGCGCATCCCGAGCGCATGCCCCGGGCGACGGACAACATCGCGGGCATGGTCTCGATGATCGAGTCGCTGGCGGGCAAGGGCTTCGCGTATCAAGCGGGCGACGCGGTGTACTTCGACGTGCAGCAGTACGACCGCTACGGCGAGCTCTCGGGCAACACCATCGACAAGCTGCGCGGCGGCGCGGGCGGGCGCGTCTCCGATGCGAACCAGGCGGGGAAGCGCCACCCGGCGGACTTCCTGCTGTGGAAGGCCGACGCGACCCACCTGATGCGCTGGCCCGGGCCCGTGATCGAGGGGCAGAGCGTCGGCGAGGGCTACCCGGGCTGGCACATCGAGTGCTCGGTCATGGCCCGGGGCGCGCTGGGCGACGTGATCGATCTGCACTCGGGGGGCGAGGACAACATCTTCCCCCACCACGAGTGCGAGCGGGCCCAGTCGTGCTGCTTCACCGGGCAGGACCGCTTCGCGCGCCACTGGTTCCACCCGCGGTTCCTCATGGTCGAGGGCGCGAAGATGTCCAAGAGCAAGGGGACGTTCTATACCGCGCGCGACCTGTTCGCCCAGGGGCACGAGCCGGGTGCGGTCCGCCTGGAGCTGATCAAGTCGCACTACCGATCCAACGCGGACTTCTCGATGCAGGGGCTCAAGGACTCGGCGCGTCAGGTCGAGCGCTGGCGCCGGTTCGTCGAGCAGGGCGAGGGGGGTGAGGCGGGCGACGCCCACGCGGGCGCGAGCGAGGTGTTCGCGTTCGCCGAGGCGATGAGCGACGACCTGAACATCTCGGGCGCGATCGGCGTGATGAACAGCTGGATGAACTCGATCGACTCGCCAACCAAGGGCGACGCGGCGGTCGTCCGCGCGTTCGACGCGGTGCTGGGCGTGCTGTCGCTGGATCGCATCGAGGCGACCGCGACGGAGATCGGCGTCTACCAGGGCGTGGACCCCTCCCCCGAGGTCGAGGCGCTGCTGGGCGAGCGGGCCGAGGCCCGCAAGGGCAAGGACTACGCCCGCTCGGACGCGATCCGCGACCAGCTCGCGGGCATGGGGCTGGCGATCAAGGACGTTGCGGGCGGCAAGGTCGAGGTCTCACGCGGCGGATAGCGCTCGAAGGCGCCCACTCAGGTACCATCACCCACCCCATGTCCTGGACGCTGTACAAGTACATCTTCTTCGAGGTCGCGCGCCTCGTGCTGCTCTCCACGGCGGTCCTGGTCGCGGTCATCGCCTTCGCGGCATCCGTCAAGCCGCTGGCCGACGGCAAGCTCGGGGCGATGGGCTTTGTCCGCTTCCTGCTGCTGGCCATCCCGCCCATGCTCGCGTACGCGCTGCCCTTTGCCTCTGGCTTCGGGACCACGCTGGCCTACCACCGCCTGGCGCAGGACAACGAGATCCTCGCGGCCAAGGCGGGGGGGGTCTCGCACCGGAGGCTGCTGATCCCCGCCGCGGCGATCGGGGTGGTGCTCGCGACTTCGCTGATGCTGCTCAACGAGCAGGTGATCCCGAGGTTCCTCACGCGGATGGAGCGCCTCATCACGCAGGACGTGATGCAGATCATGGTGCGGTCGATCGACCGGGGCGACTCGGTGCGGATCGGGTCGACCGAGATCTATGCCGACGACGTGCAGCGGGTCGCGCCGCGCGAGGGCTCGAGCGTCATCGACCAGTACCTGCTCGCAGGCGTGGCGGCGGTCGATCTGTCCAAGGAGGGCGACGTCAAGACGATGATCACGGCGCGGCGCACCTGGATCCTGCTCGTGCCCGGCGCCGACGCGGGGTTCGAGGACTCGGACTCGGCCGCGGCGCTCATCCGCTTCGAGGACGCGCGGGGCCTGCAGGGGGGGACAGTGGTGGGCGGCGAGGTGCTGCCCGCCCCGCCCGTGCGGATCCCCAACCCGTTCACGGACGACCCGAAGTTTCTGACGTGGGGCGAGCTGCGGGCGCTGCGCCGCTCGCCCGAGGACATGAACTGGATCGACGCCAAGCGTCTGAACCTGGCGCGCGAGTACGCGGGGCAGGAGACGATGGAGGCGATCAGGCGCCTGCTGCGACAGGACGGGCTGGCGCGGTTCAGCAACGATCTGGGTGAGAGCTTCCTCGTGCGGGCCGCGGCGCTGCGGTGGGAGAACGGGTGGACGCTCGTCGCCCCGACGAGCACGGGCAAGGTCGAGGTCGAGGTCTACCGCCCGGACGGGGGCGGGGTCGACCGGTACGCCGCGCGGGTGGGCAAGCTCGAGGGCGAGACGAGCTCGTACGACGACCCGACGAGCCCCGCGCCCACGTCGGGCCTGTCGTTCACGCTCCGCCTGCTGGACGTGGAGATCCTGGGCTCGACCGCGGCCCGCGACGCGAACCTGCCCTCGACGCAGAAAGACTTCCACGTGTTCTCCGGGCTTGAGGTCGAGGGCGACCCGATGCGCGTGCTCCGGGAGATGAGCAGCAAGGACCTGCTGCGCGAGGTGCGCCCCAACGTCGAGGGCGACGGGCGGGTGGAGCCCATCGCGCAGGCCGCGGCGTCGCTGGAGAAGGACCTGGGGCGACTGCAGCGCGAGATCACGAGCAAGCAGCACGAGCGGATGGCGATGGCGGTGAGCTGCCTGGTGATGGTGCTCACCGGGGCGGTGACGGCGATGAAGCTGCGCGACTCCATGCCCTTGGTGGTCTATCTGTGGAGCTTCTTCCCCGCGATCGGCACGATCATCTTCATCTCCACGGGCCAGCAGATGACGCACGGATCGGGCCTGATCGGCATCCCCGTGCTCTGGGGCGGGGTCATCCTCCTGGCGGTCTACACCGTCCTCACGCTCCGGGTGCTCCAGCGCCACTGACCATCCATGACTGAGACCGACCAACCGGCGCTGATCAGCGACGACCAGAGCGTGTTCACATGGGCGGGGCGCCCCTCGTCGCTGTGGCTGCTCGTGCTCGGGCTGCTGGCGTTCCGGCTCGTGTGGCTCGTGTTCTTCTCCGAGCTGACGCTGGCCGAGGACGAAGCGCACTACTGGGAGTGGAGCCGGCGCCCGGGGTGGAGCTACGCGACCAAGGGCCCGGGGGTCGCCTGGGCGATCTGGCTCTCGACGAGTCTGTTCGGGCACAGCGAGTGGGCGGTGCGCCTGCCCGCGGTGCTCGCCAGCGCGATCAGCACACTGGCGATCGCGGACCTGGCGCGCCGGGCGTTCGGTGACCGGCGCGTGGGGTTCTTCGCGGGCGCGGTCTGGCAGTGCCTGCCCGCGGTCGGGATCACCAGCGTGCTGATGACCATCGACGGGCCCTACCTCGCGTGCTGGGCGGTGGTCTGCTGGGCGTGGTTCCGGGCGACGCGTGAGCGGTGGCGCGCGGGGTGGGTCGTCGTGGGCCTGGCGCTGGCGCTCGGGTTCCTGTTCAAGTACACGATCGTGCTGCTGGTCATCGGGCTGGCGATCGACCTGCTGCGCCGGTCCGGTCGGGATCGGCGCCCGCTCGCGGGCGCGATGCTGGCGTTGGCGATCGCGTGCCTGGGGCTGGTCCCGGTGCTGGTCTGGAACGCCCAGCACGACTGGGTCACGTTCCGCCACCTGCTGGGGCACCTGGGGGTGCGTGGGGGCGAGGGCGTGAGCGAGACCGGGGGCGCCTGGTCGTACAACCCGGGGTGGACGCTCGAGTTCCTCGTGCTGCAGAGCGCGGTGACCGGGCCGGCCCTGGCGCTGATGATCGCGGGCATCGTCGGCACGCGCCGCTCGCGCGAGCTGCCGGGGTTCTTGCTTGCCGCAGCGCTGCCCGTATTCGTGTTCTACCTGCTGGTGACGCTGTTCACGCAGGCCGAGGGCAACTGGGCGATGGGCGGGTTCGTGACGCTCTGCCCGCTGGCGGGGTGGATGGTCGTCAGCGCCCGCCAGCGGGGGGTGACGTGGCTGCGCCTGTTCTGGGGGGCCAGCGCCGTGACAGGCGTGCTCACGCTGCTGATCCTGCCCGGCGCCTCGCTCGCGGCCCGCACGCCCTGGCTGGGCGAGAAGGTCCCCGTCCACCGGATGATGGGCATGCGCGAGCACGCGCAGGGCGCGTGGGAGCTGGGCGAGCGCCTGCGCGAAGAGACCGGGCTCGAACCCTTCTTCGTGACCGGGCACTACGGCAGGGCCAGCCAGCTCGCGTTCTACCTGCCCGGGCGCCCGACGGTCTACTGCGCCGCGAGCGCGATCGGGGGCAGCTCGCGCCAGTACGACCACTGGCTCGAGACCGACCTCTCGCGGGCGGACGTTAACGCCCGCCTGCTGGGGCGCCCCGCGGTGATCCTGACGGGCGGGGGCGAGCATCTGCAGCACGCTTGGTCGGGGGCGTTTGGTTCGATCGAGGTGGTGGGCCCGCTCCCGGGCGAGCCCAAGGCGAACAGGACGACGCTCATCGGGCGTGATTGTGTGGGCTTTGCACCCCCGGGCGCGGCGCGGGACACTGCGGACACCTCACCCGGAGCGGAGCCCGCACCCCAAACACCATGACCCACGCGCCCAGCGCATCACGCACGTCGAAACGCACGATCTGGGTCGTGGGCGCGATGGTGCTGCTCGTGGTCGTCTCCACGATGCTCGATTGGCGCCTGTTCCACTGGCTGGCCCAGACGGACCCCGAGAAGCTGAGCGACCTCAAGCGGCGCGACTGGTACCAGTTCCTGCGCGCCGTCGGCTACCTGCCCACCTGGGCGGTCCTGGCCCTGGCGATCGCGCTGTGCGACCTCGGGCGGCGGTCGGGCATCGGACGCGGGCTGCTCGTGGTCATCGCGCCCATCGCCTCGGGGGCGCTGGCCGAGCTGGGCAAGATCATCATCTCGCGCGAGCGACCGATCCGCGACGGCGTCGTCCAGAACGAGGGCGCCTACACCTGGAAGGGGCTCTTCCAGGGGTTCGTGGACGGGGGGAACCTGGGGATGCCCTCGAGCCACACGGCCGTCGCGTTCGGGGGCGCCGCGATGGTCGGGGTGCTCTTCCCGCCCGCGCGATGGCTCATGCTGCTGCTCGCGGGCGGCTGCGGGCTCTCCCGCCTGCTCAGCGGGGCGCACTTCGCGTCGGACGTGGTCGTGGGGGCGTGCCTGGGCGTGATCGTCGCCTGGGCGCTGGGACGCGTGATCGGGGCCAGGCCTTCCCGGGGCGCGTTCTAAGCCTCGGCGCCCGTACACTCTGGCCAGCACCCGCACCGACCGGACCGAATCTTGTGACCATCCTCGACCGCTACATCGCGCGCCTCTACCTGACGAACGTGATCACGCTCTTCGTGATCCTGTTCAGCTTTGTTGTCGTGATCGATGTGAGCCTGAACGTGGACCGGTTCTTCAAGGCCGCGGTCATCCTGGGCACCTCGAGCGACGGGGTCGAGCCCGGGTTCTTCAGGCGGGTCATCATCGCGGTGCTGGTCATCGCGGACCTGTGGTGGCCCCGCCTGCTGCAGCTGTTCAACTTCATGCTCGGGCTGGTGCTCGTCGCGGGCATGGGCTTCACCTGCTCGCAGCTGGTGCGCAACCGCGAGTTCCTGGCGATGCTCACCGCGGGGATCTCGCTGCGGCGGGTCGCCAGGCCGATCCTCGTGATCGCCGCGGGCATGACGCTGCTGCAGGCGCTCAACCAGGAGCTGGTGATCCCGCGCGTGGCGCCCCTGCTGGCGCGGGACCACGGCGACGCCGGGCAGCGGGGGCTGGGCGTGACCGCGGCGCCCCTGACGGCCGACGGGCGGGGCTGGCTGTACCGGGCGGTCTCGTTCGATGCGGACTCGGACGTGCTGACCGGGGTGTACATCATCGAGCGCGACGAGGAGACCCGCCAGGCGGTCCGCGAGATCACCGCGACACGGGCAACGTGGCGCGACGGCGGCTGGGACCTGGAGGGCGGGCAGCAGCGGACCATCAGCGTGGGCCAGGGCACGACCCGCCCGCCGCCCATGCCCATCGATCGCGTCGAGTCCAGCCTGGACCCCACGACGCTCAAGATGAACCGCTACAAGGAGTTCCGCAACGCCCTGAGCTTCGCCCAGATCGGGCAGATCCTTGATCGGGGCGATCAGCTCGACACCCAGACGAGGCGGGACCTGCAGCGGATCCGCTGGGGGCGGATCTCGATGATGCTCTCGGCCCTGCTCACCCTGGTCATGGCCCTGCCCTTCTTCGTCACCCGGGTGCCCAAGAACATGGTCCTCCAGTCGCTCAAGTGCGCCCCCATCTCGATCGGGGCGCTGCTGCTGGGGGTGGTGGGCTCGTCGGCGATGCTCCCGGGGGTTCCTCCCGGGATCGGGGCGTTCCTGCCGGTGATGGTGCTCTTCACGGCGGCGGTCGCGATCTCCAGCCAGATCAAGTCCTGACGGGGCGCTTGCACCGCCCGTCCCGGCGGGGACAATACAACGACCGGATCACCCCCGAGCGGAGCTGCCCATGGCGTCGGTTGTTTTCTACTTCCAGGTCCACCAGCCGCACCGCCTCAAGCGGTACTCCGTCTTCCACACGGACCCGTTCTACTTCGACGAGAAGTCCAACCGGGAGATCTGCGAGAAGGTCGCGGAAAAGTGCTACCGACCCACGACGAGCAAGATCCTGGATCTGGTCCGGAGGCACGAGGGCAACTTCCGCGTGAGCTACGCGATCACGGGGACCGTGCTCGAACAGTTCGAGAAGTACACGCCCGACGTGATCGAGCTGTTCCAGCAGCTGGCCGAGACGGGGTGCTGCGAGTTCGTGGGCGAGACGTACTACCACTCGCTGAGCTTCATCTACTCGCGCGAGGAGTTCCGCGAGCAGGTGCGGATGCACACCAAGAAGGTCCAGGACCTGTTCGGGCAGACGCCGACCGTGTTCCGCAATACCGAGCTGATCTACGCCAACGAGCTCTCGCGGGAGCTGGCGCAGATCAAGGACGAGTCGGGCAACCCGAGGTTCTACGGCGCCCTGTGCGAGGGCGTGGACAACCGCCTGGGTTACCGCTCGCCCAACTACGTGTACTCACCTCCCAAGGGCGAGGACGGAGAGCCGCTGATGGGTCGCGACGGGCGCCCGTTCAGCCTGCTGCTCAAGAACTACCAGCTCTCGGACGACATCGCGTTCCGCTTCTCCAACAAGGGCTGGGAGGAGTGGCCGCTGAGCGCCGAGAAGTTCGCCAAGTGGGTCCACCAGATCAACGGCGACGGGTTCCTGTGCAACCTGTTCATGGACTACGAGACGTTCGGCGAGCACCAGTGGGCCGACACGGGGATCTTCGAGTTCCTCGACAAGCTGCCCGAGGCGGTCTTCGACGTCGCGCCCGGGCAGAACCACTTCATCACGCCCAGCGAGGCGTTCAAGCGGTTCGACCCCGTGGGCGAGTACGACGTGCCCGAGTTCATCTCCTGGGCCGACACGGAGCGTGACCTGACCGCCTGGCGCGGGAACGCCATGCAGTGGAACGCGCTCGAGGAGACCTACAAGCTCGAGAAGCAGATCAAGGATCGCGTCGTCGAGGTCAAGGGCGCCACCGACGCGAAGCGCGCCGAGAACATGACGCACGTCCTGGGCGACTGGCGCAAGCTCACCACGAGCGATCACTTCTACTACATGTGCACCAAGTTCTGGTCCGACGGCGACGTCCACAAGTACTTCAGCCCGTACGACTCGCCCTACGACAGCTACATCAACTTCATGAACGTGCTGGACAACGTCCGCACGCGCTTGGCGAGCGTCTAGGGCGTCCCGTCAGATCGAACGGGCGGTCTCGAGCGCGCTGCGGATGGCGCTCCGCTCGAACCGGGCGGCGTGGACCCGGCTCGTGCCCAGGCGCCTGGCCAGGGCGGAGAGCGTCTCGGGCGGGCGCCCGTCCAGGGCGAAGCGTCGGGAAAGCACCAGCGCGTCGCGCTCGCTGAGGCGATCAAGCACGCGCCTCACGCGCGGGTCGGGGTCGAGGCGTCGCTGCCAGGGGCAGGCGGTGCGCGTCCAGTCGGGGACATGGGTCCCGGGCGAGAGGCGCGGGGCGGCGCGTCGCGGGGCGCTGGAGCGGGGCTGGCTCTCCCAGGCGCCGGTGACGCGGGAGAGGATCATGGCGCTCGGCGCCGCGAGGCGAGCGCCGCGCGAGGGGTCGAACCGGTCCACGGCGGTCCCGATCGCCTCCACGCCCGTACGCATCGCCCGGCGCAGCTCGGTCGCGGGCATCGCGCCCGTCGCGTGCCCGGCGCGGTCGAACGACGCGAGGATCAGGTGCAGCTGGCTGGCGATGAGCAGGACCTTGAGGCGCGCCGCCCAGCGGAGCGTGGTCTCGCACTCGTCGATGGTTTCCCCCGAGGGCGACGCCCGATCGATCGTTGCGATCGCCCGGGCCGCGCTCCAGCGGAGGTAGTGGTACGCGATCACGCGCGACTGCTCGTCTCTGGGGTTGTCGGGGGCGCGCTGGCGCGAGTCGTGGGCCAGCTGCGCCAGGTCATCGGGCGCGCTGCGCCAGAGCCCCTCGCGCACGGATTCGCCCGAGACCAGCACGTCCGCGGCGTCGTCGCGCTCGAAGGTCACCAGCACGGGCCCGCCCAGATCCAGCCCCAGGAGCAGGTCCGCCCGCGCCTGGTTGAGCGAGCGGACCACGCCCACCCGCGCCCGCCCCTGTCGCCTGGCGATCAGGCTCGGCTCGATCCCCCGCTGGACCGCGCGCCGGATCACACGCCGCTCGCGCTCGCTCGGGGGTGTGGGCTCGGTGAAGATCGGCTCGCGTCCATCGCTGGTCGCCTGCTCGTCCGCCCGTCGCAGGACCTGGCGGACGCCCTCGTGCGAGCGGCGAAAGCGGCGCGCCAGGTTGGCCGCGGCCTCGTTGAGCGACAGGCCCAGCGAGTCGTGGTATCGCTTGGCCCTGCGGGTCATCGCCCGGCTCATCGCCTCATCGATGCGTGTGAACGACGAGGCGCGCTCGACGAGCGCCCGCTCGCGCTGCTCGAAGGCCTCGACGTTCGCCAGCGGGAACACCAGGCGCTGCGTCCGCCCGCCCACGATCACCCGATGGGCGATGAGCCCCCTGCGCCGGTACCGCTCGATGGTCTTGCGGCTCACGCTCCAGCGCTGCCCGAGCTGTTCGATGGTCATCGCCCCGGGGCCTGCGTCCTCGGGCGTGCGCCCGCCCGCGATGCTCAGGCGCTCGACCAGCGCCGAGAGATCTCCCAGCAGCGCCTCGCCCACGAACGACGACGGGTCGTCGATCTGCTGGCGGTAGCCCGTCAGGCGGAAGATGAACCAGTCCTCGGGGTAGGCTCGGTCGGGCTCGAGCTCGTGCGCCAGCCCCTCGGCGCTGGCG
>JAJDDH010000270.1 GCA_029260415.1 Phycisphaerales bacterium
AGAGCCCGTCATCAAGATGACCTTCGAGAAGGGCGAGCCCGTGGTCATCAAGGAAGGCCCGTTCGCCAACTACGAGGGCACCGTGGACGAGCTGTTCCCCGAGAAGGGGCAGGTCCGCGTGCTGGTCACCATCTTCGGGCGCCAGGCCCCGGTGGACCTCGAGGAGTGGCAGATCTCCAAGGCCGACGAGGACTGAGACGCGTTGGCGCCTTCCCGCGGCGCCCCGCTGAGGGCGTCTCCGGGCGTCTTCGGATGAAGATTCGCTCACGCTTGGCGTGAGCGCGATCGCACGCGAACAATCCCGCGAGCGCCAGACCGGCGCCGAGGGAGGTTCACGTGTCAAAGACGAACCGAACCAACGAATCGTCCACAGCGCCCAAGCGCAAGCGCGGGCGGAAGCTGCTCATCGGGCTGGCGCTGCTGCTGGTGCTGATCGTGGTGGGTGTGCTGGCGCTGCCGACCATCGCGGGCGCCGTCGCGCCCGGGATCATCGCGGGCAAGGCGGGCGAGTCGATCGCGGGACGCGTCGAGGTGGACTCGGTGTTGCTGTCGTGGACGGGCACGCAGCGCGTGCGGGGCGTGCGCGTGTACGACCCTGAGGACGTGCTCGTCGCGGAGCTGGACGCGAGCGCGGGCGCGGGGCTGCTGGGCCTGGCGACGGGCTCGCGCAACCTGGGCGAGATCGAGCTCTCTGGCGTGATCAAGGCGGACCGCAACGACGCGGGCGAGCCGCGGTTCATGAACGCGATCGCCTCAACCAGCGCGCCCGCGAAAGGCGGGAATGCGCCCCAGGGCTCGGGCAAGCCCGCGAGCGTGCCCTCGTCGCTGGGAGCGAAGCTCAACATCTCACAGCTGCGCGTCGAGGATGGCAGCGAGGTGCTGGCGACGCTCACGGGGACCGCGAGCCTGGCGCCCGGGGCGCCGATCCAGGCCAACCTCAAGCCAACCTTTAGCGGCGGCGGCTCGGGCGTGCTCGACGCGACCATCACCTCGCTGATCGACAGCGCGGGCGTGATCGACATTGGCGGGGCGAGCGTGGCCCTGACGCTGGACCTCAACGACGTGCCCGCGTCGCTTGTGCAGGCCTTCAACCCGAGCGACACGGACCTGCCCGCGATCCTGGGCGAGCGGTTCAGCCTCGACGCCAGTGCCAACGGCACGCTCGAGACCATGGACGCCTCGACCTCCATCGCGAGCGCGGGCGTCAACGGCGGTGTCGCGATCAACATCCGCGACGGCGTCCTGACCCGCACGGGCGAGTCGGAGATCCGCGTCTCGGGCGAACGCGCGGCCCGGGCCATCCCGGCGCTGCGGGCGGCGCTGAGCGAGAGCGGGTCCATCGCGTTTGAGACCTGGCCCGAGGCGACGCTGGTCGTCTCGCAGCTGCGGGCGCCGATGGACGCGGTTCGGGCGGGGACGTATGAGGGCGTGCTGGTGGAGCTGCGGGTGGTGTCCACGCCCGCGCGGGCGCGGGTGCCGCTCTCGGGCGATGATTCGCGCACGGGCGTGCTGGACGTGAGCCAGATGACGCTTTTCGCGGCGTCGGAGAACCTGAGCACGGGGGTGAACATCGCGGGCGCCGCCAGCGCCACGCTCGATGGGCGCGACGCGGGCGACATCGTGGTGCAGAACCTGCGCACCGGGGCGCTGTTCGACGCCTCGGGCGCACTGCGCGATCCGATGACGATCGGGGTCACGGGCGAGGTGCTCGTGACCGGGCTCGCGGCGGAGACGGTCCAGCCCTTCCTGGACGCGTCGGGCATGTCGATCGCACAGGAGATCGGCCCGATCATCAACGCGTCGCTCAGGGCGTCGAGCGAGGAGGGATCGGAGGCGATCCGCCTGGCGCTGACGATGGACGGGGCGAAGATCGAGGCCTCGACGCGCGTGATCGTCGAGGGATTGAGCGTCCGGGGCGACCCGGAGGCCCCGGGCGGGCGGGCGCTGAGCGTCAACATGACCGATCCGTCGGCGACGCTGACACGGGTGCTGGGCGAGTCCGGGGTGACGATCGATCGCGCTGCGGCGATCACGCTCGTGGTGCAGACGCTCAGCGTGGACCTGAACGCGTTCTCGGGCGGGACGCCCGACCTGCGGGGCGTGCGCGCGCAGGGCGCGCTCCGGGCGAGCTCGATCTCGGGCTCGCTGGCGCGTGAGGGCGAGGTCACGCCGATCTCGATCACGGGGCTGCAGGTGAGCCTCGACGCGCCCGAGTCGCTGGCGAACGTCACAGGGAAGGGGGAGCTCCAGCTCGCGTCGGGCTCCAGCCCGCCCGCGGCGGTCACCGCGGACCTGCGGGCGAGCGATCTGCTGGGCGGCGCGGGTGAGATCGACATCTGGGGCGCGACCATCGCGGCGTCGGTCAAGGCGCCGAGCATCCCCGCGGGAGCGATCAGCGCGTTCCTGCCCGCCGAGACGCTCGACGCGGCCCAGGACCTGGGCCCGAGCGTCAGAGTGGACGCGAGCGTGAGCAAGGGGCCCGGGCGGGAGACGCCGGCGAGCATCGACCTGGCGGTCGGGAGCGACCGGGTCTCGCTCACGGGCAAGCTGATCGCCGACGAGCAGCGCGTGCGCACGCGTGAGGGCGGGATCATCCTGACGCTGTCCGGGCTCGCGGGGCTGATGGAGCGGCACGCGCCGCTGCCCGAGGGCTTCGCGGTCCGCCCGCAGGCGGCGGGCGTGTTCCGCGTGACGAGCCTGGAGCTGCCCCTGAGCGAGGGCAAGCCCTCGATCGAGGGCGCCACGTTCGACGCGAGCGCCCGTGTGACGCAGATGGGGGTGTTTTCCAGCGAGGGCACGAAGCCGCGGGCCAACGCCAAGCCGATCGAGCTGAGTCTCACGCGGGCGTCGGGCGCTGACCTGACGTTCAAGCTCGCGACCGAAGGCGTGGTCCTGAAGGGGATGCCTCTGGGCGGTGACGGCGCGGGCGGGGCGCTGCGTGAGGCGCCCCCGAGCGAGCTGGCGTTCAGTGTGCAGGGCTCGGCGCCGTGGGCGGGGCTGGTCGGAGGCGGGGGCGGCGATGTCGCCTTCACGCTGACCGGCTCGCTGTCCGACGAGGCTGGGCAGCCCCTGGCGGGGCTGAGCGGGGGCGGGAAGGTCCGGGCGCCGGGCCTGGACCGGGTGGATGTCAACGCGACGGCGCAGCTGACGAGCAGCCAGCGCACGCAGGAGGCGCTGGCGCTTGGCGATCTGCTGACGGGGCTGTTCGGCAAGGACGCCAGGCTCAGCGCGTCGCTCGCGTCGGAGTCGTTCGACACGGCGAGCCCGATCAAGGGCTCGCGGATCGGGCTTGAGATCGAGTCGCCGCGGATGAAGACGAGCGCGCCGGTGCGTCTGGTGGGCGAGAGCGCATCGCTGCGTCTGGAGCGGGCCTCGGCGCTGACCTGGCGGGTCGCGCCCGAGTGGGCCAACGCGCGCCTGGCGGGCCAGGGCGAGGCGCCCTTCCGCCTGTCGCGCCCGGTGGACCTGAAGCTGGACCTGCAGCGCCTGGTCCTGCCCCAGGACGAGAGCGTGAGCCTGGACGTGCAGGTCGGCGCGACGTCCAGCGATGTCGCGCTCACCATGGCGGACGGTTCAGAGATCCAGTACCAGGGGCTCGTCGCGACGGCCAGCAGCACCCAGACGCCCGGCGTGCTCGCGATCAACGCGACCATGAAGAACAAGGGCGGCGGGGTCGACGCGATCTCCGCCGAGCTGACGGTCGAGGGGCTCGGCTCGCAGGACCAGCAGCCCGCGGCGAGCGGGCTGATCGCGCTCAAGTCGCTGCCCAGCACCGTCGCCGACGCGATCGTCGGGGGCAACGGCAAGCTCGCGATGCTCCTCGGGGAGACCGCGGACGTGCGCGTCCGCCTGGAGAACTTCCCGCGCGAGGGCGGGGCGGCCAGGGGCAGCGTCAACGGCGTGAACGCGACGGCGTCCTTCGACGGACGCGTCGAGAGCGGGACCTTCGTTGTCACGAGGCCCGCGGTGGTCAACATCAACCGCGTCGACAATGAGTTCGGCTTCGAGCTGGCGAAAATCGTCCCCATCTTCGGCGGCATCACCAAGCAGCAGGGCGTGCACGCGCCCGGGCGCGTCGAGATCAGCCCCCTGCGCATCCCCGTTGACGGACGCGACATCCTCCAGCACGCCTCGGCGACGATCAACATCGACCCGGGCGAGGCCAACCTCCAGCTCGACGGCGGGCTCGGGAAGTTCCTCAAGCTCGGCGGGCAGGGACAGACCATCGGTCAGCGCCTGCAGCCATTCGATGTCCGCTACGAGAAGGGCGTCGCGACGTACAACAACCTCACCGTGCCCGTCGGCGAGTTCAAGCTCGTCT
This sequence comes from Phycisphaerales bacterium, assembly GCA_029260415.1. Taxonomy (GTDB): domain Bacteria; phylum Planctomycetota; class Phycisphaerae; order Phycisphaerales; family UBA1924; genus JAJRXR01. The sequence goes on from JAJDDH010000270.1 coordinate 4,322, forward strand.
CCAAGGGCAGCGACAATCTCGTTGAGCAGTCCCAGAACGTCCGCGTGAACCTGCCCGTCGGGGCGCTCGCGGCGGAGTTTGCGGGGGGGACGGGCGTGCTCGGGCAGGTGCTCGACGCCACAGGCGGGGTCTCGCTCGCGAGCGTCGGCGCCATCGGCAAGAGCGGGTGGGAGCTCAAGCTCGGGGGCGGTGGTGGCAGCGGCAACACGCCCGACCCGGGCAAGCTCCTCGAGGGCATCCTCGGCGGGCGCAAGAAGGACGGCGGCTGAGCCTCAGCCCCCGACCACAAACTTCCGCTCGTCCCACAGCTTGTCCAGGCGGGCCCGGAAGCTGGGGGACTCGCCCAGTGAGGTGGCGCACGCGCCCAGCAGCTCGACCATGCCCAGGTAGTCGCGGATCGACACATGCTCACGCCCGACACGCGGGCGCGAGGTGTGTGTGCCCGCCTGCACCGCGGTCAGGTCCGCCATGTTGTGGTAGTTGCCCAGCGGCAGGCAGACGCACGTCGCGGTGTACGCGTAGGCGCAGAAGACCGACGCCTCGCACGCGCCCCCGGCCATGAGCTTGCGCTGCCAGCGGAACTTGGGCGCGTCCGTCGCCTTCTCGGTTGCGCGGGCGTGGGCGCTGCCGCCCAGGCTCTCGGCGACCTTGGCGATCTGCGTCGTCAGCTCGGGCGTGAACACGCTGATGCGGTCGCCCACGCGCACGATCGGCCCGCCCCCGATGGGCGATTCCTTCGGGTCGGCGCGGGAGTTCTCCAGGCAGATCAGTCGCGCGTTCTTGGGCGGGGTCTCGCTCCGGCACGCGCCGATGGCGCCGATGAACCCGATCTCCTCGGCCATCGTGAACAGGATCCGCAGGTCCGCGACCGACTCGCCGCGGGCGCGCGCCAGGCGGGTTTCTTCCAGCGCGCCCAGGGCCGCGGCGACCGCGGCGAGGTCGTCGCACGCGTCGGTGTGCAGCACACCCCCCTCGACGGCCTCGCCCCCGTCGGGCGCGGGGAGGATCTCCTGGGCAGGCAGGTCCCACACCGCGATGTCGCCCGGGTTGACGCTGGCGCCCGCGTCGTCGAGGGTCGCGCTGAACATCTTGAATGGCTCGTGCGGGCCCTCGGTCTTGGCGGTGATGGTCGCGCCGTGCGACGAGTTGTCGTCGGTGTGGACGATGATGCGGGCGTCGAGGAAGTAGTCGTCCATGACGCCGCCGCGGAAGGCGAGGGTGAGGTCAGCTCCGTCGCGCGACTCGACGACAAAGGCGGGGTGGTCCAGGTGGGCGGTCAGGTAGAGCGGTCCGGCGTCGGTCGCGGGCTCGTCCCTGAACGCGATGGTCAGGTTCTGGTGCTCGTCACGCGTGAGCGTGAGGTCGTCGCGCTCACCGGCCCAGCGCTCGATCCACGCGACCACTCGGTCCTCGCGGCCCGCGGAGGTGGGGAGCTTCGTGATCTGCCTGAGCCAGTCGGTGTAGGTCGCGGCGCGGTCGTCGGGGATGGGCATGGGGCATGGTAGAGCGCACAAGAAAGGGCCGACCCGGATCGGATCGGCCCCTGATGGGAGACAGAGGAACGGACGGGGCTTACTTGCGCCCGGTCCGCATGCGTCCGCCCATGCGCTTGGGCGGGAGCTTGGAGGGGATGACGCCTCCCGGGAACTTCTTGGCCATCTCGTCCTTGGAGAGCGAACTGGCGACCTCGTCGGGGTTGTCCAGTTCGTGGCGGGGCTTGTTCTCTTTGCGTTCCACGCCCTCGACGATGTACTGGTTGGGCTTGGGCTCGTCGCGCCAGTCGGCGGGACGCTCCCGGGGCTCGAAGTCGCTGTACTCGAGCGCGGGGATCTCTGCGTTGACGAGCATCTCGATGTCCGTCAGCAGGCGACCCTGCTCGGGGGTGACCAGTGACCAGGCGATGCCGCGCCGACCGGCGCGGGCGGTGCGCCCGATGCGGTGGACGTACAGGTCCGGGTCTTCGGGCAGGTCGTAGTTGACGACGTGGGTGATGCCCTCGACGTCGATGCCGCGTGACGCGAGGTCGGAGGCGATCAGGACCGAGAGCGAGCCCGAGCGGAAGCGTTCCATGACCTTGTTGCGGGCGCCCTGGGAGAGGTCGCCGTGGATGGCGTGGGCCTCGATGTCCTTGCGCTCGAGGTAGCGGACGAGGTCATCGACCGTCCGCTTCATGCGGCAGAACACGAGCGTGAGCGCGGGCTCCTCGTGCGTGAGCAGGTGGGCCAGCAGGCGGCGCTTGTCCCACGGGGGCACGGGCAGGTGGAACTGATCGACCAGGTCCACGGTCAGCGAGCCGCTGGAGATCACCAGCTTCTCGGGGTTCTGCATGTACTGGCGGGCGAGGCGCTCGATCTCGGGCGTCATGGTCGCGGAGACGAAGATCGTCTGGCGCTGCTTGGGGCACTGGCCCAGGATGCGTTT
>JAJDDH010000271.1 GCA_029260415.1 Phycisphaerales bacterium
GTGGGCGCAGACGCGGTTCCAGTTCCAGCTGGCGCTGGCGGAGTTCGAGCTAGTGCGCGAGAAGATCGCGCACATGAGCAGCCTGAGCTACGCGATGGACGCGGTGCTGTACATGACCACGGGCATGCTGGACCGGCACGACGAGGACATCATGCTCGAGACGGCGATCTGCAAGGTCTTCTGCTCGGAGATGGGGTGGCAATCGGTCAACGACGCGGTCCAGATCATGGGCGGCGAGGGGTACATGACCGAGAACGAGATCGAGCGGATCTTCCGCGACTCGCGGATCAACACGATCGTCGAGGGCGCGAATGAGGTGATGCAGGGGTTCATCTTCGGGTACGGCGGGAAGCAGCTCGCGGAGAAGATGCTGGGCGTCAAGGACGCGGTGGACGGGCTGCGGTTCTCGCCCGCGGTGATTCGCGCGGCGATCCCGCTGGGGTCCGAGGTGTTCCTGGGCATCCGGAGGCGGAGCCCGGACGCGCCGAGCCTGAGCGACGAGCTGAAGCCGTACGGCGAGCGGCTGTGCCGGCACATCTCGGAGCTGACGTACCAGTTCAAGAAGGCGAGCAAGATGCACGACGCGAAGATCATCGAGCGTCAGTGCGTGCAGGCGCGGATCGCGGACGCGGCGATCTACATCCACGCGTGGGGGTGCACGCTGAGCCGGCTGGACCGGGACATCCGCGAGGGTGGAGAGGGGACGGAGTTCGAGGCGAACAAGGCCGCGGCGTTGCACTTCTTCGAGATCGCGGAGCTGGAGATCGCGGACCGGTACCGCGGGATCTATGAGAACGCGGACAAGTCCATGCTCAAGGCAGCGGACCTGGCGCTGAAGCACTCGGACACGCTGCCCAACTCGGATTATTCGATCCACGAGAAGTCGCCCAACGCGCAGGGGACGGGGCGCGACCTGAAGCAGGACAGCATCAAGCAGTTCCCGGGGCACCACCACTATGTTTCGGGTGGCACGGGGCGCGAGGCGATGGAATCGGCGAGCTGAGAACGACGGCGCTACGCTCTGTCCCGGGCACGCCCGGGCTGAGCCACTCTCACCACACGGAGGCGGGCATGCCCCGACGCAAGGCCTACGAGGCGAAGATTGATTATCTCCAGATCCTCGACGAGAACGGGAAGTTCGACGCTCGTCTGGGCAAGGACACGCTGAGCGACGAGCAGGTCATTGATGCGTACGAGCAGATGTGGATCTGCCGTGAGCTTGATGAGACGGCGTTCAAGCTGCAGCGTTCCGGGCGGATGGGGACGTACCCGCAGAACAAGGGCCAGGAGGCCGCGGCGGTGGGTTCGGCGCTGGCGATGACCAAGGGCCAGGACTGGCTGGTGCCGTGCTACCGCGAGAACGCGGCGTTGTTCATGCACGGGCTGCCCATGCACTACATCCTGCTGCACTGGATGGGCGACGAGCGGGGCAACCAGATCCCCGAGGGCGTGAACCAGACGCCTCTTTCCATTCCTATTGGCACGCACATGCTGCACGCGACGGGGATCGCGTGGGCGACCAAGCTTCGCAAGGAGAAGGACAAGGCGGTCATCACGTACTTCGGTGACGGCGCAACCAGCGAGGGCGACTTCCACGGTGCGATGAACTTCGCGTCGACGCTGAAGGTGCCCGTCGTGTTCTTCTGCCAGAACAACGAGTGGGCGATCTCGGTGCCCAGGCACGAGCAGATGAACTCCCCCACTGTGGCGCAGAAAGCGATCGCGTACGAGATGCCGACGATCCGGGTGGACGGGAACGACCTGTTCGCGGTGTACAAGGCGGTCAAGGACGCGCGGGACCGCGCGGTCGAGGGCGGGGGGCCGAGCTTTATCGAGGCCGTGACGTATCGCCTGGGCGACCACACCACGGCGGACGATGCGCGGCGCTACCGCGACCAGAAGGAACTGGACGCGTGGCTGGAGAAGGACCCGCTGATCCGGACGCGGAAGTTCCTTGAGTCGAAGGACCTGTGGAGCGAAAAGCAGCAGAAGAAGCTGGGCGAGCGGGCGAAGAAGATCGTGTCGGAAGTCGTGAAGACGGCCGAGGGGATCGCGGAGCCGAGCACGAACGACATCTTCGACTACACGTTCGCGGAGCTGTGCGATGACCTGAAGACGCAGCGGGACACGATGCGGACAAACTCGCTGGGGCAGCACCCCGAGCAGGCGGGGCTGCGGAATCAGGCCGAGCGGGTGTAGGACGAAGCGACGAAGAGACCAGAGACGGAGAGGGCCGGCAGGGAGCCGGCGCTACCGAGGGAACAGAGCATGGCGCAGCTGACACTTGTTCAGGCGATTAATCAGGCCCTCGATCAGGAGATGGAGCGCGACGAGCGCGTGATCATCCTGGGCGAGGACGTGGGCGTGAACGGCGGGGTGTTCCGCGTGACCGAGGGGCTTGCCGAGAAGCACGGCAAGCACCGGGTGCAGAACACGCCGCTGGACGAGTCGGGGATCATGGGCTCGGCGGTCGGGCTGGCGATGGCGGGCATGCGTCCGATCCCGGAGATCCAGTTCGAGGGGTTCCTGGGCCCGGCGTACGACCAGCTGGTCAACCACGCGGCCCGGTTCCGCACGCGGACGCGCGGGGCGATCACGATTCCGCTGACGGTGCGTGTTCCCGTCGGGGGCGGCATTCATGCCCCGGAGTTGCACTCGGACTCGCCCGAGGCGATCTACGCGCACCACCCGGGGCTGAAGGTGCTGATGCCTAGCACGCCGTACGACGCGAAGGGGATGCTGCTGAGCGCGATCCGCGACCCGGACCCGTGCGTGTTCTTCGAGCCCAAGCGGGTGTACCGGAGCTTCCGCGAGGAGGTGCCCGAGGAGGAGTACACGATCGAGATCGGCAAGGCGAAGGTGGTGTCCGAGGGCGACGACCTGACGGTGGTGACCTGGGGCGCGAGCGTGTTCCAGTGCCTGGAGATGATGGACGAGCTGCCCGAGGATGTCAGCGTGGAGCTGATCGACCTGCGGACGATCTACCCGATGGACATCGACACGGTGGCCCAGAGCGTGGAGAAGACGGGTCGGTGCGTGATCGTGCACGAGGCGCCCAAGACATGCGGTCTGGGGGCGGAGCTGATCGCGCGGATCCAGGAGCGGTGTTTCCTGAGCCTGGAGGCGCCCGTGCAGCGGGTGGCGGGGTTCGACACGGTGATGCCGTACTACAAGCTGGAGCTGGACTACCTGCCGGACGCGAGTCGCATCGGCGAGGGCGTGAAGGCGTGTCTGGCGTACTGAGTCGGCGTTTGGGATTGAGTATTCAGCACTAGGAAGAACCGATGGCACACGCGAAGAGCACAGATCCCAACGTCTTCATCCTGCCTGACCTGGGCGAGGGTGTGCACGAGGCCGAGCTGATCGACTGGAAGGTCAGCGAGGGCGACACGGTCGAGGAGCACCAGATCCTGGCCGAGATGGAGACGGACAAGGCGCTCGTTGAGGTGCCCAGCCCGCGGGCGGGGACGATCAAGACGCTGCACGGCAGCGCGGGCGAGATCCTGAACGTGGGCAACCCGCTGGTGACGTACGTGGGCGGGGGCGACAACAACGGCGAGCCGATCCAGCAGGGCGTGCGGACGCACGAGATGGACGCGCAGGAGCACGCGGCGGAGGTCGTGGGCGAGGAGCGCGAGGACGCGGGGACCGTGGTCGGCGCGATGGGCGGCGACCTTGGCGGTGTCGCGTCCAAGGACGGCAAGGCGCTGGCGACGCCCGCGGTGCGCCGCCTGGCGCGCGACATGGGCGTGGACATCAACGCGGTGATCGGCTCGGGCATGGGCGGGCGTGTGCTGGCCAAGGACGTGAAGTCGTTCACGGGCGGGGGCGCTCCCGCGCCGGCCCGCGCGTCGGCCCCGGCGGCGCCCGTGATCGCGACGCAGAGCTTCGCGCCCGCGCCCAGCGCGGCGCCGGCGCCCAGCCAGCAGACGCAGTTTGCGCCCGGCGCGGACACGGCCCGCATTCCCTTCCGGGGTGTGCGCCGGACGATCGCCAACCGCCTGCGCGAGAGCGTGAACAACGCGGTGCACTTCACGGTGATGGACGAGGCGGACGTGAGCGCGCTCGACTCGCTCCGCAAGCAGCTCGCGGCGGCGTCGGGCGAGAAGGTCAGCTTCCTGCCCTTCGTGTGCTCGGCTGTGGCCCGCGTGCTCACCGGCCAGTTCGGCGCGCTCAACGCGACGGTCGAGGGCGAGGGCACCGACGAGATGGCGGTCCTGCAGCACCGGGCGGTGCACATGGGGATCGCGACGGACACGGACACGGGGCTGATGGTGCCAGTGCTGCGCGACTGCGACAAGCTGGGCGTGCTGGAGATCGGGCGCCAGGTCGGCGCGATCGCGGGCGCGGCCCGCAGCCGGTCGATCCCGCGTGAGCAGCTGATGGGCTCGACGTTCACGATCAGCAACGTGGGCAGCTACGCGGGTCGGTTCGCGACGCCCGTGATCAACGCGCCCGAGGTCGCGATCCTGGCGGTTGGGCGCAACCGCGAGGGGATGGTGGTCAAGGACGGCTGGTTTAAGAGCGGGAAGCTGATGCCGCTGAGCCTGGCGTGCGATCACCGGGTGGTGGACGGGGCGACGGCGGCGCTGGCGCTGGCGGAGATTGTCCGCCTGCTGCAGGACCCGAATCAGCTTCTGACGCCCGCGAGGGGGTAAGGGCGGGAATGTTGTCAGGGTGGGGATGGTTTGAGCGGTAGGGTTCTGGACACCCTCGGGGAGGATTCCCGGGGTGTATGGGACACGGATCCTCAGACTGGAAGGGGGCCGCCATGCGCGGACGCCTGCTCACCATCGCAATCGTCGCGCTCGCCACCCTGGCGGGTGAATCAGTGGCACAGGTCAACTCACGGGTTCGATCGAACCAGAACCTGGCGCAGCGACAGCAGGCGCAGCGGCAGGCGGCGACGCGCTCGCAGCCGACCCGGGCCCGGGCAACGGCGCCGCGAGCGCAGCGTCAGCCGGCGCGGAGCGTGCAGCGTTCCGCGCCGAGCCGGAACTCGGTGGGGACGAGATCAAG
>JAJDDH010000272.1 GCA_029260415.1 Phycisphaerales bacterium
CCCGCGTCGTACGGATCGACGTTGACGCAGATCAGCCGCCCGGGCGGGCTGAGCACGCCAAAGTTCGTGATGAACGCCCGGTCCGCGGGCCCCAGGTCCGTCGTGACCACGGGCGAGGCGTTGACCAGCAGCGACTGGGCCGGGGCGGACCACGCCTGAGCCCCGGTCCCCCGGTCCAGCGCGATCAGCTCGTCGAACGCCGCGTACAGCACCGTCCCGTTCTTCAGATCGACCGCGGGCGTCGCCCACGAGTTGAACACCGGGGGGGGCAGGGGCGTGGTCCAGAGCGCGTCACCCGTCTTCCGGTCGATGGCGACCGCGTGGTACGCGCCGCCGATGCCCGCGCTCGCGTAGACGCGCTGCTTATCGACCACCACACCGCCCGGGCCAACAAACTCCATCGCCTGCCCGATCGGGTCGTTGTCCGCCACCCAGGCGATATCGCCCAGCTGCGCCGGGCCCGGGTCCGAATCGAGCGTGAGCGAGCGACGATCCGCCTCCCGCGCCAGGTGCGTCCACACCCCAGGCGCCGGCAGCAGCACCTCGGGGCGCACCGTGCCCGTCGGGTCACCGGAGGTGTCCTCCTCGGCGTCGAAGGCGAAGCCAGCAGACACCAGCGACGCACAAACGCCCACTACACAACTCATCAGCACATGATCACGCATCAAACGCGGCGCCGGCCTCTCGACCGACGCAGCGTCCCTCTCCTACAGCGAGGCGCTCCGCCGCCGTCGGCAGAGCAAAAACACACCGGGCGGCGCGATCAACGCAACGCCGCCCGGGCTTGGAACCGAAACATCCGCGAACGCGTCGATCTCGAACGCGATCGCGGACTCGTTGAGCACCCGGATAAACGAGACCTCGCTCAGGCCCGTCCCCGCCAGGTCGAACCCGACCCCGCCGCCCGAGCCGTCGTACAGATCAACCAGCTGGCTCAGGCTCTTGCCCGCCAGATCGCCCAGCGTGATCGACGGATCGACCGGGCGGGTGAAGTCCGTCTCGACCGAGCCCGGGAACGAATCGAACGGGCCAGAGTCCTGGTAGCCCAGCACGGGCATGAGGTCGAGCAGGCGGGTCTGCACGTTGACCCAGTCCAGCCCGTTGGCGCTGACCTGGACCGTCGCCTCCCCCCCGACGCCGAACATGCTGGGCGGATCTCCGACCTCCCCGAACCCGATGAATCCCGCGTTGCCGAAGATCAGAAAGTCGATCCCGAACGGGTTGCCCGCGTCGTCGCGGATGGCCTGCTCGAACTCGACCGTGAGGAACCCGCCCGAGCCGATCGAGACCAGCTCGTCCATGCCGAACGCGGGGCTGAAGGGGTTGACCACGCCCGGGAATCCATCGAGCTCGCCCGTGAACCGCTCGGGGGACCCCAGGGCAGTCAGCGCGTTCGTAAACCCGCTCACGGGGTTGGATCCCTCGTCGTAGCCCACCACGCCCGAGGCGTATGGGTTCGAGACCGTGTCATTGGCGAGCAGTATTCCATTCATCGCAAGCGCACCAACAGCGCACGCACACACAGTGCTCCGTCGCATCTCCATATGCTTTCTCTCTCTCTGTCTCTGTGCAGAGGCGGAGCGATCTCCAGACGCGCCGCCAGCCCTCATCCCGTATCGCGCGGGAAGGCTTCCACCGGAAAGTTCCGGGAGCACTCGCCTGGGCTGGTTCCGAGGAGATGCCGCGCGGGAAGCGCACACGGCAGTCCGTCGGGCCCGGTTCGCGAGGGCGCCCACGTCAGTGTCAAAGGCAGGTCTTCCGGCTTCGGGCTCGGCGAGGGCCAGCCTTCCCGACGGGCTCGTGCAGAATGCACACCCGTCAGTGGCTCACTCGGGAGGGGAAAGCCCCTGTCCCGTGTGACCCGAAATCCCCTTGTTTCCAAGGGCTTTCGGGGGCTCGCGTCGTCACCCGTTACGGCGGCGCGTCCGCGGCGGATTTTCACCGCCTTCCCTATTCTCCCGCACCCAATCTCAACGACCGGGCTTGGGAACCTCTGACGAGGGAACGTTATCACACCCCCGCCCCGGGTTCAACTCAAATCCGCCGAGCGCCCCGATCCGCCCGCTGTCAGCGGCAAAAATCTCGCTGGCGCAACGCTTTACGCGTGCACGACGGCGCACGCCACCCGCCGCGCCGGGCCCGTCGTATCGCGCACCGAGAACGAATCGCCCCCGCGAAGCACCGCCCCGCCGTACGCCCCGTCCTTGCGCAGCGCGTACATCGCCACGTTGAAGTTCGGCAGGCCCTTCTCCGTACGCAGGTCCTTGCGCTTGGTGCGCGAGTCGATGTGGCGCAGCACCGCCAGGCACGCCTCGGTGGGCGTCATCCCCTGCTCCATGAACCGCACCGCCAGGAACGCGCCGCACGACTGGATCACCGCCTCGCCCCGCCCCGTCGCGCCCGCGGAGCCGACCTCGTTGTCCACGTACATCCCTGCGCCGATGATCGGGCTGTCGCCCACACGCCCCGGGATCTTGTAGCTCAGCCCGCTGGTGGTCGTTGTCGCGCCCAGGTCGCCGTCGCCGTCAACCGCGCCGCAGTGGATGGTGCCGTAGGTGAACGGGATCTCCCCCGCTGCGCCCTGCCGCTGGCCCTTGAGCTCAATCTTCTGGTCCGAGTCCAGCCAGTCGTCGCTGGGGCTGGCGTTTCGCTTCCAGCGGAGCCACGCGTTGCGGGCCTTCTCGGTCAGCAGGTTCTCCTCGGGGAAGCCCTGCTGCACAGCGAAGCGCTTGGCGCCCTCGCCTACGAGCATGACATGATCGGTCTCGGTGAGCACCTTCAGCGCGACCGCCGCGGGGTGCTTGATGTTCTCAATACAAGCCACCGCGCCCGCCTTGTGGCTGGGCCCGTGCATGACCGAGGCGTCGAGCTGCACGACGCCCAGCTCGTTGGGCAGCCCGCCGTAGCCCACGGACATGTCCTTCTCATCCGCCTCAACGATGCCCACGCCCTCGACGACCGCCGCCGCGGGGTCGGAGCCCGCCAGCATCCGCTCCCAGGCCCGGTCGCAGGCGCGCACGCCATTGCCCGAGGAGATGACGCACATGCCCCGGTGCCCGTCGCCCTCGTGGGCGGGCTGTCTCGCGGGGCGGGCCGAGGCCAGGCCCCCCGTCAGCACGGCGCCCGCGCCCACCGCCCCAACCCCCAGAAAGCGACGACGATCGATGGTGTTCATGCCCCCAGTCTGACAGATTGGGCGCGCCGCGTCACGCCCGGATCGTGGTACGGTGTGCCGATGGACGTCATCAAGCGATTCCGCGCCGCGCCGGGCAAGAAGGTCGATCTCAAGGACTGGGACCCGGACGAGACGCTGGGCATGGACCGGGGCGACGCGGAAGCCCGCCTCGCGGACAACGCCCAGGCGATCGGCAAGCTCCAGCACCGCCTGTTCGCCGAGGGGAAGCGCTCGCTGCTGGTGGTGCTGCAGGCGATGGACGCCGCGGGCAAGGACTCGACCGTCCGCCACGTGCTGCGCGACGTCAACCCGCAGGGCGTCCTGGTCACCTCGTTCAAGAAGCCGACCTCGCACGAGCTGGCGCGCGACTTCCTCTGGCGCATCCACCGGCGCACGCCCCGCAAGGGGCACATCCGTGTCTTCAACCGCTCGCACTACGAGGACGTGCTCGTCGTCCGCGTCGAGAGCATTGTTCCCAAGAGCGTGTGGGAGAAGCGGTACCGGGCGATCAACGACTTCGAGCGCACCATCAGCGAGTCGGGCACGGAGATCATCAAGATCTACCTCAACATCTCCAAGGACCGCCAGCGCGAGAAGCTCATGCGCCGCCTGACCGACCCGGACCGCGCCTGGAAGTTCGAGGCCGCGGACTTCGAGACCCGCCGCAAGTGGGACCAGTACATGAACGCCTACGAGGACGCGATCACCGAGTGCAATACCGACAGCGCCCCGTGGTTCATCGTCCCCACCAACAAGAAGTGGTTCCGCCTGTTCGTCATCAGCCAGATCATCCGCGACACCCTCGAGCGGATGGACCCGCAGCTTCCCCCGCTCAAGATCGAGCCCGCCGTCGCGATGCGACTGCTCGAGGACGGCGTGGACTGATCGCTTCTCCCTCCCTCGGTGGGGCCAGATTCCTGCCGACCTCTCTCACTCCCTACCCTTGCCCCCCATGCCCGACGCCCCGACCCTCGAATCCGCCCTGCCCATCCTCCGAGACCGCTTCGGGCTCGAATCCCTCCGCCCACTACAGGGCGAGATCATCGCGCGCACGCTCGCGGGCGCCGACTCGCTGGTCGTCATGCCCACGGGCTCGGGCAAGAGCCTCTGCTTCCAGCTCCCCGCCCTCGCCCTGCCCGGGCTGGACGCCACAGGCCCGGGCGTGGCGCTCGTCTTCAGCCCCCTGATCGCCCTCATGGAGGACCAGGTCGCCGCGCTCAAGCGCAAGGACATCCGCGCCGAGTACATCAACTCAACGCTGGGCAAGCGCGAGCGCGAGAAGCGCTACGCCAGGCTCGCCCGGGGCGACTACGAGCTGATCTACGCCACCCCCGAGCGCATGCACAAGCCCGAGTTCATCCAGGCGCTGCGCACGGTCCCCGGGGGCGTCAAGCTCCTCGCCGTGGACGAGGCGCACTGCGTCTCCAAATGGGGGCACGACCTCCGCCCCGCGTACCAGCAGGTCGGGCAGTTCCGTCAGCAGCTCGGCTCCCCGCCCACCATCGCGCTCACCGCCACCGCCACCCGCGCCGTGCGCGACGACATCCGCGTCACCCTCGGGCTCAGCCCCGAGTCGATGCCGCTCTTTGCCACGCCCGTGGACCGCCCGAACCTGTGCCTCCGCGTCGAGCCCGTCTGGACCGACGCGGACAAGATCGACGCCGTGAAGACGCTCGCCGACAAGCACGTCGGCACGGGCATCGTCTACTTCTCGCTCATCAAGGACCTCGAACGCCTCGAGGGCGAGTTCATTCGCGCCCTGCCCGGGCGCGAGGTCCGCGTCTATCACGGGCGCCTCGATCCACGCGAGAAAAAGAGGCTCTCCCGGCGCTTCGTCGAGGCCAAGCCCGACGACGGGCTGATCCTCCTGGCGACCAACGCCTTCGGCATGGGCGTGGACAAGCCCGACATCCGCTTCATCGCCCACGCCCAGGTCCCGGGCAGCGTCGAGGCCTACCACCAGGAGGTCGGGCGCGCCGGGCGCGACGGGCTCCCCAG
>JAJDDH010000273.1 GCA_029260415.1 Phycisphaerales bacterium
CATCCTCTCCGACCTGGACCGCCTCAACCCCCTCTCCAAGCACACCGCGCGCCGCAAGGTCGTCATCAAAACCATCCAGTTCCTCGACGAAGACCCGACGGGCACGATGAAGGCCATCGCCTTCGCCCACGGCGACGGCGAGGGCTCCCACCGCCTCGTCAAGTGGGATGACCTCGCCAACAACCCAGACCAGGCCGAAGAGGTCGCACTCGCCCAGGCCCTCTCCGAGGACGACTCGGCCAAGCTCACCCGCGCCGCCCAGCGCCTGGCCTCCATCGAGAAGGACGGCTCCGCCCTCTCCGTGCTCTTCGGCGTCCCCCTCCCCGAGCAGCGCGACAACGTCTCCCGCGCCGCCGAGTTCGTCCTGGCCGTCCTCGCCAGCTTCCCCGAGGCCTCCGCCGGCTCGGACTACGACCCGCGCAACCCGCCCGACGCGCGCCTCCCCCTGCTCCGCGCCCGCGCCGCGATCCTGCTCGCCTCGATGGCAAACGACGACGCCTGGCGCCAACAGCTCGCCACCACCGCGATCGCCAACGTCGAGCAGCTCTCGCTGGCCGACGCCGACGCCGAGGCCGCCCGGCGCGTCGCCCTGGGCGTCGCGCTGCACCTGCTGGGCGACACGCGCGAGTCGCGCCGCGTCCTCCGCTCGCTCATCTCCGAGTCCGCAGTCCTCAGCGCCACACCCTCGATCGTCGCCGAGGCGATGCTCGGGCTCCTGCTCACCGCCAGCGACGAGCGCGACCGCGCGCTGGGCGTCGCCGCGCTGCGCGACGCGATGGACGCCCCCCCCTTCGTCGTCGAGCGCCTCCGCGACCCGCTCTGGTCCCTCGCCGCGGCGGAGGCCACCGCCCGCACCCTCCTGCCCGAGCCCATGCTCGCCCCGGGCGCCCTGGACGACCTGCTCGCCCTCGCCTCCGACGACGCGCTCATCAGCGACCCCCAGCAGCGCACCGCGCTCGTTTACGCCAAGCTCGCCGCGGCGACCGACGCCCTCGCCCGCTCGCTCGACTGGTCCGAGTTCCCGCCCGAGGCCGCCTTCGCCCGCGCCGTGGTCCTCTCGCGTCGCGCCACCGGCTGGGACGAGGCCGTCCGCCTCTTCGAGCAGGTCGCCGACCGCGCCGACGCGGGCGCCCTGGCGCCCGACGCGCTGTGGGAGGCCGCGATCGTCCACCGCGTGCGCAACTCCCCCGAGTCCCGCGCCCGCGCGACCCAGCACCTGGAGCGCATCGCGCGCGACTTCCCCGATTCCCCGCGCGCCGCCGACGCGCTCTCCGCCGCCGTCGCCGACGCCTCCGCCGCGGGCCAGGGCCTGCCCGAGTCCTACGAGCTGGGCGTCCTGCGTCTGGCCGTCGAGAAGTACCCGGACCACCCGCAGGCCGACCTGTGGCGCGTCAAGTACGCCCAGCGCCTGACCGGGCTCGATGTGCTCGACGTGCTCGAGCCCGTCAAGGCGGGCACGCCCGAGGGCGCCGCGGCCGCCTCGTTCTACCTCGAAGCCGTCGACGAGCTCACCGCCGGCCCGCTCGCCCAGTCGGGGCTCGATCGCGTTGTCCTGCTGCGTCGCGCCGCCAGCTACGCCGAGCGACACGACGCCCGCCCCCGCGCCGCGCGGCTCGTCGAGCTGGGCGAGGCCGAGCTCGACGCGGGCGATCCCGGTCGCGCCATGCCCCTGCTCGTCCGCGCCGCCTCGCTCAAGGAAGCCATCCCGGGCGGGCCCGCCAGGCTCGAACTCGCCCGCGCCCGCGCGCACCTGGCCGTGGGCCAGTCCGCCGAGGCCTTCGAGCTGCTGCGCGACCTCGCCTCGTCGCTGGACGCAGTCGGCGACCGCACCGACCACTTCTGGCACGCCTGGACGCTGATGCTCGAGATCCTTGCCGAGCGCGCCGCCCTGGGCGAGCCCGACGACGCAGAGGCCGCACGCTCCAACATCGCAAGACTCCGCCTGCTCGATCCCGTGCTCGGCGCCGAGCCCTGGCGCTCCCGCATCGAGGCCGCGGCTCGTCAGCTAGACTCCGCCCCGTGACCACCACCGTTCCCCGACAAGCGACCCAACCCGTGAGCCCCACCCGAAGCCCGAGCGACGACGCGGCGCCTCAAAGCGCCATCAGCCCTGCGCTCGCGAGGGCCCTGCGCTCCAAGTTCGTCGTCTTCGACGGCCCCGACGGCTCGGGCAAGTCCACCCAGCTCCGCCGCTTCCTCGAGGCCGCCCGCGCCGCAGGCCTCGACCCCTGCGAGGTCCGCGAGCCCGGGGGCACCCAAATCGGCGAGAAAATCCGCGCCGCCCTCCTCGACCACCTCGAGGAAGACATGACCCTCCGCTGCGAGATGCTGCTCTACATGGCCAGCCGCGCGCAACTGGTCGAGCAGACCATCCGCCCCGCGCTGGCCGCGAACCGTCTCGTCGTCGCCGACCGCTTCGTCAGCTCCACCCTCGCCTACCAGGGCAGCGCCGGGGGCCTCCCCGAACGAGAGATCCGCGCCGCGGCCAACATCGCCTGCGGGCACACCACCCCCGACCTGGTCGTCATCTTCGACGTCGACGAGGACACCGCCGCCACCCGCCTCAACCCCCTGCTCGACCGCATGGAGTCCAAGGGACGCGAGTACCACAAACGCGTCCGCCAGGGCTACCTCAAGCAGATCGAGGGCGACCCCAAGCATCACCTGCGCGTGGACGCGAGCAAGGGGGAGGACGTGGTGTTTGCAGCACTGATCGGTGGGCTCAGCACACAGCTAACCTGACCTCGGGCGCCTCCCGTATCCTCCCCCCATGCTCCCCTGGCTCCTCGCCATCCCCCTCGCCTACCTCGCCGGCTCGATCCCCTTCGGCGTCCTCATCGCCCGCGCCAAAGGCGTCGACATCACCAGGCACGGCTCGGGCAAGTCCACCCAGCTCCGCCGCTTCCTCGAGGCCGCCCGCGCCGCAGGCCTCGACCCCTGCGAGGTCCGCGAGCCCGGGGGCACCCAAATCGGCGAGAAAATCCGCGCC
>JAJDDH010000274.1 GCA_029260415.1 Phycisphaerales bacterium
ACTCCGCAGGCGCCTCCTTCGCACCCAACCCCGCCTACTTCGACCCCGCCAACATCGTCGAGCTCGCCATCGACGGCGGCTGCAACGCCGTCGCCTCCACCTTCGGTGTCCTCGGCAGCGTCTCCCGCAAGTACGCCCACAAAATCCCCTTCCTCGTCAAGTTCAACCACAACGAACTGATGACCTACCCCAACACCTTCAACCAGATCCCCTTCGGCTCCATCACCCAGGCCTACGAGATGGGCGCCGTCGCCGTCGGCGCGACGATCTACTTCGGCTCCGACGAGTCCGAGCAGCAGATCCAGTACGTCTCCGAGATGTTCCACCACGCCCACGAGCTGGGCATGGTCACCGTCCTCTGGTGCTACATCCGCAACAACGCCTTCAAGGTCAACGGCGTCGACTACCACGCCTCCGCCGACCTCACCGGTCAGGCCAACCACCTGGGCGTCACCATCGAAGCCGACATCATCAAGCAGAAGCTCCCCACCAACAACGGCGGGTACTCCGCCCTCAACACGGGCGACTCGTCCTACGGCAAGTTCGACAAGCGCGTCTACACCGACCTGGCCGGATGCGACGAGACGGGCAAGGGCGGTCACCCCATCGACCTCTGCCGCTACCAGATCCTCAACAACTACATGGGGCGCGCCCCGCTCATCAACTCGGGCGGCGAGTCCAAGGGCGCCTCCGACATGGCCGACGCCGTCACCACCGCCGTCATCAACAAACGCGCGGGTGGCATGGGCCTCATCTCCGGACGCAAGGCCTTCCAGCGCCCCATGAAGGAGGGCGCCGCGCTGCTCAACGCGATCCAGGACGTGTACCTGGACGAGTCGATCACCGTCGCCTGACACCCGCACGAAGCAGCCCGCAGCCTCGCCTCACCCACGATCGTCGAGCAGACCGGGCGATCGTCGCGGGCCAATGGTCCTCAAGACCCACCCTGATTCGCACTGAGGCCGGTTTCCGGCCCAGCGATGACATGCCCGCTTCCATGAAGCAAACACCCCGAGTATTTTCCCTCCCGCAGGAACATCCCGTCCAATCGGGTGGTTCAGCCTCCGACGCGCATCGTCGCGGGTGGGAGTCTCCACGTGCCCGGTTCAGTTCAAAGCGACCAGAACACCGCGACCTTCGCCCCCGCCGGGCTTGCTGACACCATCGCCGACGACGCGGGCGTCGCCGTCCTTGTTGTCGATGCCGACCTCCGCCTCCGCTACGCCAACGCCCACGCCCAGAACTGCCTGAACGAGCGGGTCCCCGACGCCGCGACGGGCTTCATCGGGCGATCGCTCCACGATCTCTTCCCCGCCCCCATCGCCCGCGAGTACGCCGACACCGCGTCCCAGGCCTGCGCCGCCAACGCCCCGGTCGATCTCGTGGGGATGATCTCGGGTGTCTGGCGCCGCCTCACCTTCCGACCCGTCACCTTCGAGGGTGAGCGCTGCGTCCTGCTCAGCTCCCCGCCCCCCAGCGTCTTCCACACCAAAACCCCGGGACGCATCGTCCGGCGCACCGCCCACGACGAGCTGGGCCCCATCGCCAAGCTCACCGCCCGCGAGCTCGAGATCCTCCGACTCGTCGGCCGCGGGCTCAACACCACCCAGACCGCCGAACACCTCTCCCGATCCGTCAAGACCGTCGACGGACACCTGCTCTCCATCCGCAACAAGATCGGCCAACTCACCCGCACCGAGCTGGCCGCCCTGGCCATCGAGACCGGGCTCACCCGCGTCGACGACGACGAGATCCGTCGCATCGCCCGCCGGGCACGCTCCGCGGACTGAGCGCCACCCCGCCCCCCGACCTATCCTGCGCCCATGCGCCCCCTCCGACCCGCGGTCTTCCTCGACCGCGACGACACCCTCAACGTCAACGCCGAGCTCCCCCCGGAGGCCTGGGCCCACACCAAAGAGGGCGATCTGCTCAACCCCGCCTTCGTCCGGCTCATCCCCGGCGCCCTCGAAGCCTGCCGACGACTCACCGACGCCGGCTACGTCCTGGTCATCATCACCAACCAGGGCGGCGTCGCCCGCGGCGGCGGCGCCCCCCGCGACATCGACGCCTGCAACACCGCCCTCCGCGCCCTGCTCTCCCCTGCCGACGACGACAGCGCGAACATCCCCGACCCCTTCCGCGCCTCGCTCGTCACCGCCTGCTACTCCGCCCCGCACCACCCGTCGGGCGACGTCCACCCCTTCAACAACGAGCACCACTGGCGCAAGCCCGGGCCCGGCATGATCGAGTCCGCCGCCCGCGAGCTGGGACTGGACATCCCCCGCTCCTGGATGGTCGGCGACAAACAGCGCGACCTCGACGCCGCCACCAACGCGGGCATCCCCCCCACCCGCACCATCCTCCTCGCCCCAGCCACGCCCACGCCCGACCTCACCGCCGCGGCCGACCGCGTCCTCGCCAGCGCCATCGACCCCGCGCAGACCACCCGCCTCACCCTCCGCGCCGCGTCGGGCGCCCCGCTCGCCGACGAACGCGCCCGCGAGACCGTCATCGCCACCGCCCGGGCCATCGCCGAGCGCACGGGCGTCCGCCTCATCGAACTCGACACCGCCGCGGACAGCGTCACCATCACGCTGGCCACCCACCGCCTGGGCGCGCTGGGCTTCCTCGCCGAACTCCGCCGCCTGACCAACGCCTGGGCCCGCGCGAGATCGGGCGCCGCCCTCTGGCCCACCGACCGCTGATGCCCGACGCCCACCCCAAGCCCCGCCGCCTGCTCGTCGTCCTCCCCTCGTGGGTGGGCGACGCCGTGATGGCCACCCCCGCGCTGCGCCGCATCCGCGACGCGCTCCCCGGCGCGTTCATCGGCGCCCTGGCCCGCCCGGGCATCGACCAGGTCCTCGCGGGCGCCGACCTCTTCGACGAGATCCACGTCGAACGCGCCTCGGGCGTCCTGGGCCCCAAGTTCGTCGCCGCCAAGCTCAGACCCCGGCGCTACGACACCGCCCTGCTGCTCACCAACTCGTTCTCGACCGCCCTCATCGCCCGCATCGCGGGCGTCCCCCGGCGCATCGGCTACGACCGCGACGCGCGACGCCTCCTGCTCACCGACCCCATCCCCGCCGCGCGCAACGCCCGCGGCAAGTTCGCCATCGTCCCCGCCGTCAACGCCTACTGGACCCTCGCCAGCGCCGTCGCGGGCGACACCCCACCCCCCCCCGCGCCCGACCAGCCCCTCACCAGCACCCACGCCCCGCTCATCCTCCCCCCGGGCGTGCTGATGCGCCTCCAGCCCACCGAGGCGCAGCGGGACAGCGCCCGCGGCCTGCTCGCCAGCGCGGGCCTCACCCCCGACGAGCCCTACGCCATCCTCAACCCCGGGGGCAACAACCCCGCCAAGCGCTGGCCCGCCGACCGCTACGCCGCCGTCGCCGATCACCTGGCGAAGACCCACAGCCTCCGTGTCCTGATCAACACCGCGCCCGCCGAGATCGATATCGCCCGCGCCATCATCGACGCCGCGACAACCTCGCCCGTCGCTCTCGCCGATCACGGGTCCTCGCTGAGCGCGCTCATCCCGCTGTGTACCGGCGCATCGATCATGATCACCAACGACACGGGACCGCGCCACATCGCCGCGGCCACGGGCGCCCCCGTCGTTTCGCTCTTCGGCCCCACCGACCCGCGCTGGACCACCATCCCCGTGGGCGCCCTCCCAAACGGGCGCCCCGCCGAGGTCATCCTCGTCGCCGACCCGGATCTGCCCGTCGATGAGACCGCCAACGACCACCCGCAGCGCTGCGCCGTGGACCGCATCAGGACCGAGGTTGTGCTCGAGTCGGCCGACGCCCTGCTGACCGCCTCAGGCCGCGCGGGCTGAGAACCATCGCACGCCCGGGTACCGCCGCCCCAGCTCATCGAGCAGCGCATTCGCCCGGCTCGCCGGATCCCCGACGTTGTGATCGGACTCAATCCGCCCCACGCCCCGGGTCCGATCGACCCAGCCGTGGGCCGGGCGAGGGCCCGAGAACGCCCACCGCTCGCAGCCGTCCGGCGCCGGGGTCCGAAAGATGTCGGGCTGGGTGGTCATCGTCGCTCCTGGCGCCCGCCTGCACCGGGCGGGAGGGTCACCGGGCCCGTATCGGGCACGCGGGTCACGCCGATCAGGCTGGCTCTGCGCCCGGCGCAGGTAACACCCATCCGGACCGAACCCACCCCTCGCCTT
>JAJDDH010000275.1 GCA_029260415.1 Phycisphaerales bacterium
AGCGTTGGTTGAGGACGCCTCGATGCGCGAGGCGCCCGCGCGGGCCTTGGCCAGCACCTGGGCGCTGCCGTTGCCCACGAAGTCGCCCCCGGGCTCGAAGTACGAGAGCTGCTCGGAGCCCGCAATGCTCACGGCGTTGAAGTTCCCACCCGATGATTCGGCCCGGATCGTGTCCGAGTAGTACCCGCCCAGCACGCCCAGCGAGGTCACGTTCGGGCCGTCCGCCAGCCCGTCCCCCCCGGCGTCGATCGAGTGGGCGAAGGCGGTCAGCACGCGATCGTCCTGCACCAGCACGGGGGCGCCCAGGGCGTGTGATGTCAGCACCAAGAGGGCGGCGGTCAGGGTTCTCGGACGCATGCGGGCCCTCCGTGGAAGGATGAGTGTCCTCGAAGCGGCGGACCCACGCCAGCGGCGATTCTGAGAATCAGGAGGAGGGGACCCGGACGGGCTCGCCGCACTCGGGGCAGCGGTCGATCGTGATGCCTTGGAGCGGATAACCGCAGCGCTCGCAGATCGAACTGTCCGGCGGAATCAGAATCGGGCCCGAACGGCGCAGCAGCATGATCCAGGCGACGATCGCCAGTGGCCAGAGCGGGACCGCGGCCGTCCCGTGGTGCCAGCGCCACGGTCCACGGCATCCGCGGCGGGCATGGAGATTGGTCATCACTGACCAGGCCGGCGACATCACCTCAACACTGAGCAGGGACGTGCTCCCGCCCCACCCGTCCTCGTCGACGGCGACGGTCCCCTGGCCGATCATCAGCGTGTACTGGGTGTAGCCGTAGTCCCCAGCCCTGGGCACGCGCGGGCTCGGGCCCAACGAGACAACGAAGACGCCGCTAAGGACATAGAACAGCAGGAACAGCGACGAGGAGATGACGCTGAATCGTCTCCGCCGGAGTCGACGATCGCTCACGCTCTCGGGATCGTTCTCGTCAATGAGCCTGGGGGGACACTCGTCCGGTTCGCGTGCGGGGCGGGCGAGGATCCCCGGACTGGACGACCGGCTACTCGTACCGGATCCACTCCAGCCTCAACCCCTCGGGCGGCAGCGTCGGGCCGGCGCCGGTTCTGTCCTTGGATTCGAGGACCGCGGGGATCTGGTTGGGGTCTATCTTGCCGCGCCCGACCTCTTGGAGCGTGCCCGCGAGGATGCGGACCATGTTGTAGAGGAAGCCGCTGCCCGAGACGTCGATGCGGAGGCGGCGGGCGGGGAAGGCCCCCTCCGTCGGCTGCGCCGCCACCTCCCCCGCCGGGGCGGGGGAGGAGATGTCCGTCACCGTGCAGTCGAAGATCGTGCGGACGGTGGTCTGGCGCCCGTGGTTGGCCGCGGCCAGGGACGCGAAGTCGTGCTCGCCCACCAGATGCTGCGCGGCCTCCTGCATGCGTTTCAGATCCAGCTCGTGCCAGGTATGAAACACAGTCCGTCGGTCCCAGAGCGGGCGCTGCTGGGAGAGGTGCAGCGTGTAGCTGTAGCCCTTGCTCACGCAGTCGCCGATGGGGTTGAAGGTGTCGCTCACGACCTCGGCGTCGCGCACGAGCAGGTCGTCGGGGAGGCGGGCGTTGAGCGCGCGCACGAGGGACTCGCAGCCGCGGCTCTCGGGCCAGCCCACGCCCTTGTCAGCATCGGGCGTCGACGTGAACGCGGCGACCTGCCCCATCGCGTGCACACCCGAGTCCGTGCGCGAGGCGCCGGTGAGGATGATCGGCTCTCGGATGGTCTCGCGGACCGCCTGCTCGAGCACGTGCTGGACGGTGCGCAGCGCGACGCGTCCCGGGCGGTGCTCGAGCGACTCGTGCGCGCCGGGCAGCTTCGGGGCGGCAGGGTCAGACGGATCGGGGGCGACGGGTTCTTGTTTCTGCCAGCCGTGAAAGTCCGTGCCGTCATAGGCGACGGTGAGCTTGTAGCGGGGCACGGGTCAGCTCGCGTCCTGGTCGTCACCGAAGCCGCGGATGACCTCCGGCGCGTCAGCGCTGGCGTCGTCGGGCCTGGCGCCGAACTTCTTGTGCTCCGCGTCGGCCCACTGGTCGCCAACCTTCCACAAGATCAGCGGCCCCTGCCCGGCGCCGTGGGCCAGAATCACGGCGAAGATGAGCCAGAACGTCCAGTTCATTGTGGAATCCTAGGAGAAGAACTCACCGCAGAGGCGCCGAGGGCACAGAGAAGAAATCAGGTTCTGAATCAATGCCGTCTCGGTCGGGACTCTGCGTCTCTGAGCCTCTGCGGTCAGTCTTCTTACGAGAAGCTGATCGTCCGCGGCGCGAAGTCCAGCTTCATCGCCCGCTTGGCCAGCTCCAGCGTCTCCTCGGCGACCGGGTTGGACTTGCGGATGCCCTCGCGGATGACGTCCACGATCAGGTCGTCGCCGTCCTTGCCCTCGTACGTGGCGCGGCGCTCCTGGATCGGCGCGAGCAGCTCGCTGATGGCGCCCGCGACCTCGACCTTGACGTGCCCGTCGCCGATGTTGTCGCCCTTGGAGTACGCCTCTTCGAGCTCCTTGACGCGGGAGTCGTCCTTGATGAACGCGCGGACGAACTGGAAGAGCGAGTTGTTGATGTCGCCCGGCTCGTCCATGGTCTGGCGCCCGGTGAAGATCTGGCCCATCTTCTTCTTGACCTGCTTGGGCGAGTCGGTGAGGAAGATCGCGTTGTTGAGGCTCTTGGACATCTTGTTGACGCCGTCGGTCCCGGGCAGGCGGGCGATGCGCCCCACCTTCGCGGCGGGGATGGGGAAGAGCCCGCCCGCGGAGACGTAGTCCGCGTCCTCGGTCTGGGGGTCCACGTTGCAATAGACCTGGTTGAACCGGCGCGCCACCTCGCGGGTCATCTCGATGTGTGCGACCTGGTCCTCGCCCACGGGGACCAGCTCGGGCCTGAAGACGAGGATGTCGGCGCACTGCCCCACGGCGTACAGCGGGAACCCGAAGCTGTAGTGATCGCCCAGCCCCTTGGCGTCGATCTCCGTCTTGAGCGTCGGGTTGCGCATCACCCGGTTGAACGGGATGAGCATGGAGAGGTACCAGCTCAGCTCCGCGATCGCGGGGATCTCGGTCTGCAGGACGATGCTCGAGCGCTCCGGGTCGATGCCGCAGGCGAGCCAGTCCTTGACAATCTCGATCGTGCTCTCGCGGATCTCGTCGGGCTTGTCGGCCCGGGTGGTGAACGCGTGCATGTTGGCGATCAGGAACGAGCAGTCGTACTCGTCCTGCAGGGCGACGCGGTTCTCGACCGAGCCGACCCAGTGCCCGAGGTGCAGGCGCCCG
>JAJDDH010000276.1 GCA_029260415.1 Phycisphaerales bacterium
ACCAGCTGCGAGATCACCCCCGAGGGATCGGGGCTGAGCTACGAGGTCCTGCTGCCGCGTTACCTCGCCGAGCGGGCGCCCGAGCGGGTTGGCGAGCTCGTCACGTTGCAGACCCGCCAGCACCTGGAGGCCCAGGGGCAGGGCACAAGCTTCATCCCGAGGCTGATCGGGTTCGAGACGCCCGAGGAGCGTGCGTTCTTCGAGATGCTGACCAGCGTCAAGGGCCTGGGCGCGCGCAAGGCGCTGCGGGCGCTGGCGATCGAGCCGGCGCAGATCGCCCGCGCCATCTCGTCGCGAGACGCCAAGGCCCTGCAGAAGCTGCCAGAGATCGGCAAGCGGTTGGCCGAGACGATCATCGTCGAGCTGCACGGCAAGGTGGACGGGTTCCTGACGCCGGGCGAGGTCTCGTCGCTCAACGCGTCGTCGATCGAGCTGCGCCCCAGCTCCAGCCTGCCCCCCGCGGCGGAGGAAGCGGTCTCGGCGCTGATGGCCCTGGGCGAGACCCGCGACGGGGCGGAGCGGAAGGTCGAGCGGGCACGCGCGCTCGTGGGCGCCGAGGCGGGGACGGACGAGCTGGTGGCCGCGGCCTTCGGGCAGCGGGCGGGCTGAGTCGGCGCGGCGTCGCGACCGCGTGGCCTAAAAAGACAGGAGGGAGCCGTGAGGCCCCCTCCCGCGAGCGAGTTGCAGAGCGAGGGTGGTCAGTCGACCCGGGCGTTGGCGAAGCTGTTGATGAGTTCGCTGTTGATGATCAGGTCGACGTTGGTGCGGATCTCGATGGCGGCGGTGTCTCCGCGCTGGGCGAGGAAGAACTTGACCTCGTGGGTCTCACCGGAGCTGAGCCCGAGGCGGTCGATGTCGAGGCGTTGGGTGGCGCCGTTTTTGGCTCCGCCCAGGTCGAGGGCGAGGCGCCCGTCGATGAAGACCCAGGCGTCGAGCTCGCCGGAGACCTCGATGTACTGCCCGGAGCAGGACCCGGCGATGAACTCGGCCGCGGACTCGACGGTAAAGCCTCGGTTGTGCTCGTCGTTCCCGTTGCCGTAGTGCTCGCCGTCGATGGGGGTGAAGTCGTCGCGCTGGAAGACGTACTCGCCAGCGCCGTTGCTGACGAACTCGATGGAGTACCCGACGGCGACGTTGTGCCCGGGCGTGTCGCGGAACCACTTGGCGAAGGACTCGGGGGCCGGGACCCCGGCGTTGTCGGGGGTGCCCAGCACGACGGGGGTGTCGCCCGCGGGCGAGCTGCAGGAGTAGGCGGGGTCGGGCTCGGTCTCGAAGAAGGCCGGGTCCGTCGCGAGGCTGACGAGCAGGACGAGGTCCTGGAAGTCGACGCCGGAGGTGGTGTGGGTGTTGCCGAGCTCGAAGAGGTAGATGATCTGGTGATCCTCGAGCGTAATGAGGTTGGTCACAGCATCGGTGTAGGGCTCGAGGTACTCCGCGATCGAGGCCTGGTCGAAGGTGCCGTCGTTCGAGGGCACTGGGTCCCCGTTGCGGAGCAGGATCACCTGCGGGGAATCGGTCCCCGTGTTGGCGTGCATCCGGACCCCCCAGTCAGAGTCCTCATCGCCGGGCTCGGCGATCCGGTTCCACGAGCGGGCCTCGGCGGTGATGGCGGTGTACGAATCGAATGTGTCGGGGAAGACGAACTTCATCGTCTCCACGCCCTCGGCCCACTGCACGTCGTTGACGTTGCCCTGGGTCGCCGAATCGAACGACCCGAAGGGGTTGAACTCGGTCTGTCCGATGCGGACGCGCATCGTCACGGGGAGGTCGTACGTGCCGTTGGAGATTGCCGCGCCGATCACCTCGACCTGCGCCGCGAACGGATCGTTGGGCATCACGCTGCCGCCGTCGATGTCGAAGGCTTCGACCGGGGCTTACTCGTGGTGCGGCGGGTTGGCGCGCCCGTGGGCGTCCGTGGCGGGCTCGCGCCCCCCCCGCCCGGCTCCGGTGAAGACCGGATCGCCGGAATCGTTGAGCGCCCCTTCGGTCATGCCCGCGACGCTCTGGGTCGTCTTGAAGTCGTAAGCCTGGAAATGGCGAGAGTTGTGCGAGAAGTCCCGGATCAGCGCGGGGATGCTGATCGTCTCCGCCTCGTCGTTGGCGAAGGTGGTCGAGACCCCCACGCCGCAGACCGCCAGCAGCAGTGCGATACCAACACCAGCGGCGACTTTCTTGTCCGTCATCTCTACTCCCCCGACCGGCGCCGGCCTGGCGCCTCTGTGACTCTGTTCGGATCGACGCCCACGCTGGCCTCTGATCGACAACCAGAACATCGATTGCAAACCGATGGCAATGCGAATCGAGTTTGAAATTCACTTGACAGCTCACCGGATCGGCGGACTGGCGGAGCGCCTGTGAAACGGCGCCGGTGCTGACGGTTCGCCCGGTCACAACGTCAGTCCGGAGACCCCCCCTGTCTCGGATCCTCGTGAAACAGCGTGGTGGTCGTGGACGGTACGGACGCTCTCATCGACGCGGCGCCGGTGCGGCGGGCGGGCCGCGTTTATCGGTATTCTCTTGCAAAGTCGCCTCGCCCAGTTAGGCTGGGCCATCGGAGGGAGATGCATCATGGACAGACGCTCGTTTCTCGCCGTCGGTACGACCGCGGCCATCGCCCCTGCGGCGGTGTGCGGCCGGGCGCTGGGCGCGATCGAACAGCGCATCTCATCGCCCTCGCTCGGCGTCATCGCGGAACCCGGCGACACGGGTTCACGCCGGCGCCTCTCGCCGCCCCGAGCCTTCGATATCGCGGGCGCACGCTGCGCGGCGGTCCGCTTCGAGGCGGTCCGCGTGCCCCGCCAACGCGAGAGTGTGTCGCTCGAACTCATGCGGGAGACCAATGCCGGGCTCATCGGCACGACGCTCTGGGCGATGAACGGCTCGTCGGCGCCAAGCATCGGCGCCCCGATCGCCTTCGCGACACCACGAGGCCGCGTCATGCGGGTGCGCGTGCACGCGGGCCAGAGCGTGCACGAGCTGGAGATCCGTGCGCCCGGGGCGGACGGGCGGGGCTCGTCGCTGCTCTGCGTCCCGCTGCGCCGTGGGGTCGGCGCCCCGGTCTGGCGGCTCTGGAGCGCCGAGTTCGGCGCTGGCTCGCGTATCACCCGGGTTCACCGCCCGTTCGGGCTCGACACGGACACCGACGGGCGGCTGCTGATCGCGGTCACACCCTGCGAACTAACGCTGTAGGAGAGCGACATGGAACCGTTCATTGGCCAGATCATCATGTTCGGGGGCAACTTCGCCCCGCGCGGCTGGGCGTTCTGCGACGGGCAGCTGCTCCCGATCAGCATGTACTCGGCAATGTTCTCGATCCTGGGCACGACCTACGGCGGGGACGGCGAGACCACCTTCGCGCTGCCCGACCTCCGCGGGCGCGCCCCGATCCACGCCGGGACTGGCCCCGGGCTCACGCCCCGACCGCTCGGGTCCAAGGGCGGGATCGAGCGGGTCAGCCCCGTGATCGGCCAGATGGCCAACCACACGCACAACGCTTCGACCACGTCCACCGCCAAGGCGCACCCGACCGAGGGCGCCGCGACGGCGCCCGGCGGTCTGATCTGGGCCAAGTCGGGCCAGGGCGACCCGGATTACGCCCCGCACAGCGGCGACGCCGTGGACATGGACGCCGGCGCCATCGTCTCGAGCACCAATGTTTCCAGCACCGGCGGCAATCAGTTTGAAGAGAACATGCAGCCCTACCTGGCGGTGAACTACATCATCGCGCTCACCGGCATTTTCCCGTCCGATTAAGAACTGATCCCGCGCCTTGAGAGGGCCAGCCATGCTCACCGGCTCGATCATTTCCACCCTGCTCATCGCGGGAACCGTCCACGCGCAGGCCCTCACTGACACCGCGCGGGCGCCCGTTGAGTCCGGCGCTCGCGGTTCGAGCCTGCATGGCGAGCTGAGCGCGTTCTCCCCGAGGTGGGACCGTCGGAAAGACTCGGACGCGATCTCGAGCGACATGTGCGACGCTGTCGCGCTCGACTCGTTCAACAACCAGACGCCGTACCAGGTCTTCGTCATGACGACGGACACCCCCGACCGCCCGCTGGAGGTCCGTGTCCGCTCGCTCGAGGCGACCCCGCTCGAGTTCGACCCGTTCGTGAGCGTGTACTGCGCCCCGTTCGACCCCGCGGCGCCCGAGACCGGGCTCATGGCGCTCGACGATGACGCGGGCGACTACCCCGATGCGCTGATCAGTGACGCCCAGGGCGTGGTGATCCAGCCCGGGCAGACGTATTACGTCGTGGTGAGCTCGTACTCGAGCTATGGGGGCGCCGACCTCGGACGGTTCTCGGTCGAGTCGGGCTTCGCCCCGCTCTCGCCCGCGTGCGCCGCGGACCTGGCCGGTCCAATCGGCGTGCTCGACGTCGACGACGTGCTCGAGTACCTGACCCTGTTCAGCGCGATGAACCCCCGGGCCGACCTGGCCCCTCCCTTTGGCGTGTTCGATTTCGACGACGTGCTCGCCTTTGTTTCCGAGTTCGGCGCCGGCTGCCCGTAACCCGACGCCGGGCGGACCCCCTATCCTCGCCCCATGCGACACGCGATGATCATGGCGGGCGGGGCGGGAACTAGGCTCTGGCCCACGAGCCGGGCGGGGACGCCCAAGCAACTCACCCCGTTCATCCACCGCGAGGTCGGCGCCGTCACGCTGCTGGACGTCGCGGCCGAGCGGATGGACGGGCTGGTCGATCCCGCCCAGCGCTACATCTGCACG
>JAJDDH010000277.1 GCA_029260415.1 Phycisphaerales bacterium
GTAGGAGAGCCAGATGCCAGCGACGCCGTTGGTGGAGGCGCCCAGGGCGCGGAGGACGCCGATATCGCGGGTTTTCTCGTTGATCATGGCCCAGAAGATGGCGAGGACGAGGAAGACGGTGGTGAAGCAGACGATGCCGAAGACGAAGAGGACGAGCCCGGTTTCCTTCTTGACGGCGCCGACGAGGGTGGCGTTGAGGTCCTCCCAGGTCTGGATCTGGATGGACTCGGGCGCGGGGACCTGGCCCGTGTGCCTGGCGTAGAAGGCGGCGTAGACGCGCTCGCACGCGGCTTTGATCTCGTCGGGGGTGTGCCCGTCGTGGGCGCGCACGAGCACGGTCGTGACGCGCGCGGGCGCGGGCTCGGTCGTGACGATGGGCGCGGGGACGATCTCGCCCGTCTCGGGGTCGCGGACCAGGTCCCAGGGGTTGCCCTCGCCCGTGACCTTGCCGCCCGCTTCCATGTCCAGCAGATCCTGGAGCCAGTGCAGCGGGACGAGCATGGTCTGGTTATCTGCCTCGTAGATGCCCGACTGGAACTCGTTGGCGACGGCGATCGATCGCGTGACGGGCTCGATGACGCGCCCGCCCTTGGCGGGGGGCAGCAGGGTGAGCGTGACGCGCCCGGAGCGGGGCATGAAGATGCCCTGGTAATCGATCGATCCGTCGGGGCGGGCCTTGGCGGGGCTGAGCGGGTCGTAGACGCCGTACTCGTTGCGGTAGTTGTAATCGGTGAGCTCGATGCCCAGGTTGGCGGCGGGCTCGTCGCTCTGGGGGACGCCGTCGATCGCGGGGACCTGACGGGTCATGGTCGTGCCGTTGTCGAAGATCTGGGCGAGGCCCTCGCGGTTGTCGGGCAGCAGGCGCCAGTCCCGGCCCTCGGTGTCGCGCCGGGTGGGCTTGTCCAGCGGCTTCCACCAGAGGTGGCTTACGAACCCGGTCACGCGATCGAAGCTCTCGGGCTCGACGCCCTTGACGTAGACCGCCTCGGCCCGGTCGTCGGGGAGCTGGATCATGGCGAAGGACTCGATGACGGGGGCGCCCGATTCGAGCAGGTCGTGCTCCTCGAGCATGTCGATGAGCTCGTCGTAGTGGGCGAAGCCCGTGGCGGGCCAGGTGATGGCGACGTCGCCCACAAGCACGCGGCCCGAGTCGAGCAGCGAGCGGAGGAAGCCGCCCATGACCGACCAGGTGATGAGGACGGTGGCGACCGAGAGCATGACCGCGACCATCGCCAGCAGGGGCATGATCTTGCTGGTGAGGTATTTCCGGGTCAGGAGGGTCTGGTACACGTGGCTCTCGTCGCTGGGCGGTCCGTCGCGGGCAGCGTAGGGCGGCCGGGCGCGTGGCGCGCCGCCAGGGGTTGTTGGGGATTGGGCACTAGAGTTGTTCGTGCTTGCCCGCCCGCTCCAGCTTGGCCCGGTCACCCTTGAGACCAACCTCATGCTCGCCCCGATCGCGGGGTGGTGCGAGCTGGCGTGGCGCGAGACGTGCCGGTCCATGGGGGGCGTGGGGCTGGCGTGTACGGACCTGCTCAGCCCGCAGGGGCTGATCTGCGGGTCGGAGGCGACGGCGGACCTGGCGCGGACGAGCGAGTTCGACCAGCCCATCGGCATGCAGCTCTACGGCGGGGACCCGGCGGTGCTGGCCGACGGGGCGAGGTGGTGCGCCGACCACGGGGCGACGGTCGTGGACATCAATATGGGCTGCCCGGTGGACAAGGTCTGCAAGAAGGACGGCGGGTCCAAGCTCATGTGCTCGCCCGACCTGGCGAGGCGGATCGCAGAGGCGGTGCGTTGCGCGCTGCCCGATTCGACGCCCCTGACGGCCAAGATGCGGTTGGGGTGGACGGAGGAAGATGCGGGGCGGAACGCCGCGGGGGCGCTGGCGGTGTCGCTGACCGAGGTGGGCGTGTGCGGGATCACGGTGCACGGGCGGACGACAGAGCAGCTGTTCCGGGGGAAGTGCCGGCGTGAGGGGATCCGGCGCGTCGTCGAGTCGGTGGGCGAGGCGACGGGGGATGTCGCCAGCGGAGGCGTGCCCGTGATCGGCAACGGGGACATCCGCAGCGCGAGCGACGTGGTGGAGATGATGACCGAGACCGGGTGCGCGGGGGTGATGATCGGGCGCGGGTCGTTCGCGATCCCGTGGGTCTTCCGCGAGGGGTGGGAGGCGCAGCTGGCCGAGCGCGAGGGGCGTGACCCGGTGGATCTGGAGCCCAGCGAGGACGAGAAGCTGGACCTGGTGCTCGCGTTCTTTGCACGCCTGCGCGAGTACCGGCACGAGGCGCACGCGATGCACGTGATCCGCCAGAAGATCTCGTGGCTGGGCAAGGGGATCAACCAGAGCCACTGCCGGGCGCTCAAGGACAGCGTGCGGGCGGCTCGGTCGCCCGATGCGGTGATCGGGGCCGTCGAGGCCTGGCGGGCGGGGCGCCCCGACCGG
This sequence comes from Phycisphaerales bacterium, assembly GCA_029260415.1. Classification (GTDB taxonomy): domain Bacteria; phylum Planctomycetota; class Phycisphaerae; order Phycisphaerales; family UBA1924; genus JAJRXR01. The sequence continues at coordinate 2,444 of JAJDDH010000277.1, forward strand.
GTGTCGCAGAACGCGGGGGCCTGAGGCGGCGCGGCAGGGCCTGAACCGGCGAGAGTCGGCGGGCGAACCGGCGGGGCTTCACCGGCCCGCCCTCCCCACTCGTTCGTATTTTATTCGGGTCATGACCAGCGATCCCGAGCGAAGTTGGCGAAGCGGCGAGGGATGTGCCGCGCCACGCGCATGGACAGATGAAACAGATCCCCGGATCGGACCCCATGGGGACGGGCGGGGAATATGGTTGAACCGATGGCCTCGGTGAGCGGTATTGATAGTTGGTGAGGAGTCCCGCCGGTTGACGGCGGGCGTCGCGGCGAGGTCTCGCGGCGACCCCGGGATGCACAGCCTCAGGCCCGCCAGGGCAACAAGGAGCGGATGAAGATGAGCAAGCTATCGCTCGCGTCACTGGGAATGGCACTGGCTCTGTGCGGGAGCGCCTCGGCGCTGCCCCCGCCCATCCCGGCGTCCCGGGCGACGGCGTCGGCTCGGACCGCGCCCTCGCTGGCCCGGATGGAGTTCAAGTCCACGACGCACGACGTCGGGTCGATCTTCGATCACGAGCCGCAGGAGTTCAAGTTCGAGTTCACCAACACGGGCGAGGAGAAGCTCGTGATCGACCGGGTGCAGTCGTCGTGCGGGTGCACGGCGGGCGAGCTGACCAAGCTCGAGTACGAGCCTGGCGAGTCGGGCGAGATCGAGGTGACCTTCAACCCCAAGGGCAAGAAGGGCGACCAGCGTCGCCAGCTCACGATCTACTCCAACGACTCGAGCGGGCGTGAGATCCTGCTGACGGTGGTCGGGAGCGTCTCGCAGCTGGTCTCGGTGGACCCGGGCGTGCTGTCGATGGGTTCGGTCCCCAAGGGCAAGACGGTCACCAAGTTCCTGACGGTGACGGGCCGGACGCCTGACTTTGCGGTCACGCGCGCCACGGCCGGGGACCTGGAAGTATTCGGCGTCCGCGTCGTGGGCACGGAGGCGATTGAGGAGCTGGGCTCCAACGGCGAGCCCAACGGGGAGACGCTGCGGCGCAGCACGATCGAGATCACGCTCAAGAGCGGCGCCAAGGTCGGGCGGATCGACGATCATCTGACGATCCGCACCAACGACGCGCGGCGCGCGATCGTGCAGGCGCAGGTGATCGCGAACGTGGTGGGCGACGTCGCGGTAACGCCTCCGCGCATCTCGATCGGGCGCCCGGAGCTGGGCGAGAAGATGACGCGTGAGTTCACGGTCGCGAGCCGCTCGGGCGAGCCTTTCCATATCAAGGGGATCCGGTTCGCCAACGGGCCGCTGAAGATCGACTTCAAGGCGACTCCCGTGAACCCGGACAAGCCCGACACGTACACCGTCCGCCTGGACGCGACCGCGGCCAGGGTGCACCCCCGGCTGCGTCAGGACATCGTGATCCTGACCGACGTCAAGGGTGAAGAGGAGATCCTGCTGCCCGTCAGCGGGGTCATCGTCACGCGCCAGTAGGCGGAGGGATTCGCGATGCGACAGAGGCTCACGGCACACATCGTTCTGGGCATCGCCGGCGTTTGCACGGCGGCCGCGGTGGCGCTGCCCCCGCTGGCTCCGCCCAAATCGGACAAGCTCATCATCACCCGGGCCGAGCCGGCCAAACGCTCGCTGGCCCGCATGGACTTCGCCCGCGCGTACCACGACTTCGGGTCCATGATGGACAACGAGGTGCACGAAACGGAGTTCGAGTTCACCAACACCGGGTCCGAGGCGCTGGAGATTCTGTCCGTGCGCGCCGACTGCGGGTGCACGGTTCCCGAGCTGGACAAGACGCTGTACGAGCCGGGCGAGACGGGCACGGTGCATGTCACGCTGAACCCCGAGGGCAAGTCCGGGTCGTTCGAGCGCCAGGTGACATTGCTGACCAACGACGTGCAGGGCGCCGCGACGCTCGTGATCGCGGCGGACGTGACGCCGATCGTCGAGGTCGTGCCCAGCGTGCTGACGCTGAGCACGACGGACCGGAAGAAGCCGGTCACCCGGACGATGTCCGTGACCGGGCGGACCGAGGACTTCGAGGTCACCGGGGCCATCCCGCGGGCAAGCGAGCGGTTCAGCGCCAAGGTGCTGGGGACCGAGACCATCACGACCCGCTTCGGTGAGACCGTTCGCAGGGCGACCATCGAGGTCACGTTCCATCCGACGGACGAGATCGGCGAGTACACCGCCCAGCTCGAGATCACCACCAACGACCCCCGGCGGGCGATCGTGCGCACGCAGCTCCTCTCCCGGGTGTACGGCGACATCTACTCGACGCCGCGGAACATCGCGTTCCGGGGGGCGATCGCCGGGGAGACGGTCACGAGAAAGATCAGGCTCAACAGCCGCAGCGGAGAATCGTTCAACGTGCTCGGGGTTCAGTTTGGAGCGGGGAACTTCTCCGGGACCGCGGCGTTCGAGCCGATCGACCCGGAGAACGAGGGCGCGGGCTGGCTGATCACGATCAACGCGACCCCCGGGGTCTCGGAGAGCCGGGTCATGCAGCAGCTGCTGATCACGACGGACGTGAAGGGCGAAGAGACCGTTCGGATCGACCTGCGAGGGGTGGTGGTTGATGGCCAGTAGATGCGGATCGACGCTGGCGGGGATGCTGGCGATCGTGGGTGTGGCGACGATGGTCGGCGCGGCCCACAGCATGATGAAGCCGGTGAAGCTCAAGCGGACCGCCGCGCCGAGCCAGACTGATGGGGGCGCCACGCCCGTTGGCGTCGTGACCGGAGGCCCGGAGAGCACGCCCGAGCAGAACCCGCAGGCGACGCTGGGTGACGGCGAGATCGGCCTGGCCCGCGCCCAGCAGCTCTACGACGAGTACGCGGTTTTCCTCGACGCCCGCCCGCTCTACCAGTACGAGCAGGGGCACATCACCGGCTCGCACTGGATGCCCGTCGAGCGGGTGATGGACAACGGCGCCCTTTTCTTTGAGATCGAGGACTTGGCTGGGGGGCAGGACCAGACGGTCGTCATCTATTGCGGCGGGGGCGACTGCGACGCCTCGCACAACCTGGCGATCGTGCTCGAGCAGGCGGGGTTCACCAACCTGCTCATCTTCGTGGACGGCTATCCTGCGTGGGAAGCGGCGGGCCTGGATACCCAGGTCGGCGCCCCGCCGGAGATTGAGCCTTGAGCGAGCACGCCAGCCCCCTTCGCGTCATCGGATCCATCCTGCTGCTCGTGCTCCGCCTGGCCCTTGGCGGGATGTTCGTCTTCGCCGCGTGGGTGAAGCTGTCGAGCCCGCAGGAGTTCGCGTTCTCGATCAAGGCGTTCGAGATCATCGGCGTCGAGTCGGGCGAGCACGTCATCAAGCTGCTGACCTTCGCCCTGCCCTGGGCGGAGATGATCTGCGGCGTGCTGCTGATCCTGGGGCTGTTCACGCGGTCGGCCGCGGGGCTGGTCTCGGTGCAGCTGTTGCTCTTCATCGCGGCGATCGGGTCGGTGCTGTACCGGAAGCTCGACGTGGAGTGCGGGTGCTTCGGGGAGTACGACTGGCCCTGCGGGGGCAAGGACGCGGAGGGCAAGCCCCTGGTCATCGGGATGTGCCACATCTGGCGGGACGTGGTCATGCTGGCGCCCGCCCTGGTCCTGATGCTCTTCGGGGGCGGGATCTTCGCGCTGGACTGGCCCAGGCTGCGGTCCGAGCGGGCCAACGCGCCGCTGGCGAGGGCGCCCGAGCCCGAGGACGACTGACGCGGACAGGCCCCCGGTTGGTGGCCTACCCTTGACGTCCGAACCCATCCGTCGCCCGCCCGGCCCTCGCGTGAGGCCCAAGGCGCGCCACCCAGCCCAGGACGGAGACCCAGCATGAGCCGATTCAACCGATTCAACCCAGGCGGCACGGTCAAGATGACCAAGATCTCCGGCAACGACGTCGAGTACGTCGACTGGAAGGACGTCGAGCTGCTCCGGCGCGCGATGACCCCCAACGGCAAGATCTACGGTCGCAAGCGCCTGGGCACCAACGCCCGCCAGCAGCGCATGGTCGCCCAGGCGATCAAGCGGGCGCGCCACATGGGCATGCTGCCCTACACCTCCGCGACCCTCTGAGTCTCACCCCATGAGCATGACCCGACCCGTTCGTGACTACGGCGCGATCGCGCGGTCGCTGCGCGGCGTCGCGGGCTCGCGCGCCAACCGCATGGAGGTTGTCGCGGACACGCTCTGGCGTCACCTGCACGACAAGGACGTGTCGTGGTGCGGGTTCTACACCGCGAGCGAGGGGGACGAGGAGATGATCCTCGGGGCGTGCCGCAACTCGCCCGCGTGCTCACCGATTGCGCTGAGCGGCATCTGCGGGCGGAGCTGGCTTGACAAGGCGCCGATCGTCGCGGCGGACCTGTCGAACCTGGGCGACCGGGTGATCAAGTGCGATCCGCGCGATCTGTCCGAGGTGGTGGTTCCGTTGTTCGATCAGGACGGGACCTGCTGGGGCGTGCTGGACCTGGACTCGCACGATCGCAACAGCTTCAACGACAGCGACGCGAAAGAGCTGCACAAGCTCATGATCATCTGCGGCCTGAGCTGGGACGGGCACGCGGAGCGGCGGGTGAAGCACTTCTAGAACGGCGCGGGGGACTCGAAGCGCATCCGATCGCCGGTCTCGAGGTCGTTGATCTCGAGCATCGACGCGTGCAGCAGCAGGCGGGGCGCCCTGGTCTCGTCGCCGTAGAGGTTGTCGCCCAGGATCGGGGCGCCAAGCCCGTGCTCGTGGGCCGCGTGGACGCGGAGCTGGTGGCTGCGCCCGGTGATGGGGGTCATCTCCAGGCGGGTGCAGGGGCGCCCGTCCAGCTTCTCGTGCGCCAGGCGGCGCCAGAGGGTCTTGGCGTGCTTGCCCTGCTCGTGGTCGACGATCTGGCGCGGGCGGTTGGGCCAGTCCACGCGCAGGGGCAGGTCCACCTCGCCGCCTTCGGGCTTGAGGTGGCCCTCGACGATCGCGGTGTAGGCCTTGCTCACGCGCCGTTTCATGAACTGGACGGACAGCTCGGCCTGGGCCTTGCGGTCCAGGGCGTAGACCATGAGCCCGCTGGTGGGCATGTCCAGGCGGTGGACGGTCAGGGGGCCGTCGCCCAGGGGGAACTGCTCGCGGACCCAGGACTCGAGGCAGACGTGCCCGTCGGGCCCGTTGCCGCGGACGGAGCGGACGCCCGGGGGCTTGTCCACGATCACGAAGCGGGCGCATTCGAAGCGCACGCGGGCGTGATCCAAGGGGTTGTCGTGGGCGGGGTTGGGCATCAGAACCGGGGGGGTCGGGAAGGGGCGTGGATCGGGGCGGGGCGCTACGCTTGAGCGCCGGCGCGGGGTATGTATTCGCGCCTGATCTGGAGGATGAACGTGACGATTCGACTGATCCCGAGCGTAGCCCTGGCCTGCCTGCTGGCGCCCGCTGCCCTGGCCCAGACGGGCAACAGCCCCACCGACTGGGCGGCGCCCGAGGCGCCCGTGCTCAGCGGGCACCTCCGCCTGACCAGCCCCGAGCGGTTCCTCAAGGCGGGCGAGGCGTACTTCAGCCCCGACGCGTCGCGGATCATCTTCCAGGCGATCGAGCACCCGCCCGAGGGCGCCGAGCCCAGCCCCCACTACGCGATGTACGTTGCCGACCTGGACCGCGGGGCGAGCGGCGCGTTCACGGGCCTGTCCAACATCACGCTCGTGAGCGAGCCCGGGTCGTCGAACACCTGCGGCTGGTTCCACCCGAGCGAGCCCGGGCGGATCCTGTTTGGATCGACGGTCACGCCGCTGATCGACGAGGACGCGCCCGGCTACCAGCGCGGCACGAGCAAGTACTCCTGGCAGTTCCCCAACGAGATGGAGATCGTCTCGGCGGTGCTCCCCGATGACCTGGCGACGGGCGAGGCTCCGACCGCGACGCCCTTGTGGGAGCGTGACGGGTACGACGCGGAGGCGTCGTGGTCGCCCGACGGGCGGTTCATCCTGTACACGCGCCTGGAGGCGTCGTCGGAGAACGCGGAGCCCAACGGGGACCTGTGGATCTACGACAACGTCAACGACACGCACACGCCGCTGGTGACCGAGCCCGGGTACGACGGCGGTCCGTTCTTCTCCAGCGACGGGCAGCGGATCGTGTACCGGTCGGACCGTCGGCTGGACAAGCACCTGCAGCTGTACATCGGTGAGCTGGCGTTCGACCAGTCGGGCGCTGTGCTGGGTCTGGAGCGGGAGATCGCCATCAGCGACAACGAGCACGTGAACTGGTGCCCGTTTCTGAACGAGACCGGAGACATCGCGATGTACGCCACGAGCGAGGTCGGGCACTTCAACTACGAGGTGTACGCGATCGAGGCGGGCACGATCGGCGCCCTGGACAAGCCCGCAGCGGAGCGCACGCGGGTGCGCGTGACCCACGCGGGCGGTTTCGACGGGCTGCCCGTGTTCTCGCCCGACGGGGACGCTGTCATGTGGACCAGCCAGCGGGCGCTGCCCGACTCGGACCCGGACGCGTTCGTGCCCACGAGCCAGCTGTGGATCGCCAGCTACGACGAGGCGGCGCTGCGCCGGGCGATGTTCGACGCGGCGATGAAGCGAGCGAGCCAGGGCGTCCCGGGAAACTGATCGCGGGAGCAGCCGCAGCGTGAGCGTGGAGCCGAACGACAACAGCGGGGACCAGCGACTGCTCGAGGGGATCCGTGCGCTCGCCCGGGTGGGGTCGACGATCCCCGCGCCGGACCACTCGGTATTCTGGGGCGCGTGGTACCGGAGACTGGTTGAGCAGCGCGCGGCGCTCGAGACCATCAGCGCCGACGCCGCGGACCCGAGCGACCCCACAGCGACCCACCGCCTGACCAGCCTCGACGGCGTGCGCATCGGCGCCCGCCTCATCGAGCCGCCCGGGGACACGCCCGTGCGCGCGGGTCTGATCAGTGTGCACGGCGCCAGCGTTCACAAAACACTCGAGCAGACCGCCCAGCGCTGGCGCGCGATCGCGGAGTCCGGGGTGAGCGTGCTGCTCATCCGCGTGCGGGGCTTCCCCGGGTCGCAGCTGGACACGGGCGACCTGAGCGCGGGGGGCTCGGGCGTGGGCTGGATCACGCGCGGGCTGGACACACAGCCCGGCCTGCTGGACGGTTCGATGGACTGGGTGCTCTCGGGCGCGGTCGCGGACGTGGCCAACGCGTGCCGGGCGATGCGCAACCGCCTCGCGGGCGAGGACGAGAGCAACCCGCGTTCGATCCGCGACAAGCTGCCGCTGCTGCTGCACGGCGAGTCGCTGGGCGGCGCGCTGGCGATCATCGCGACGGCGCAGCTCAGCGGGCGCCTGCGTCAGGAGCGTGTGATCGAGCGTCTGATCGTGGGCACGCCCACGCTGGGCGACTGGGGCTGGCGCCTGGCCAACCCGGGATCGGGCGGGCTGGGCGGCGAGATCCTCGCGATGCTCGGGGACCGCCCGGAGCTGCAGGCGTCGATCCTGAACCATCTGCACCTGACCGACAGCGTGGTGCACGCGGCGCGGGTGCGAACGCCCACGCTGTGCAAGCTGGCGATGCGCGACGATGTCGTGCCCGCGCCCGCGGCCGCGGCGGTGTTCAACGCGCTGGCGACGAGCCCCGGGCAGAAGTGGCGGTTCGTCGTCCCCGAGGGGCACCTGCAGGGGGACCTGTCGCTGGCGCGCCGGGCGTCGCTGTTCGAGCGGTGCATGGCGGACTTCGTGGACCCGGCGCGCACGCCCGAGGACGCGATGGAGCCCTGGGAGCCGCTGATGCTCACGGGCGACTGCCCGCCCGAGGCCGGGGCGCGGGGCGCGCAGGAGCGTCTGTTCGATTCGGGCCCGGGGACGATTGATTCGGATCAGGCCCTGATCGACGCGTACGAGCGGGCGGGGCGGACGCTCGACGCGCTGCCGTACTCGGGGGCGTTCG
>JAJDDH010000278.1 GCA_029260415.1 Phycisphaerales bacterium
GGGTTCGAGCCGGTCGAGCGCGACACGCTGTACCGGCGGGTGGAGCGGGAGGGGAAGGGCTGGCGGGTATGATAATGCGCTATGACGTCCGAGAGTCATCGAATCCAACAAGCACTGAATGATCTTGGCTATGACTCCAAGTGGATCGAGTACGAATTTCTCTCTCCACAGCAACTCTTGCGTCAGCATGAAGACTTTTTGACCGGCGACGATTACTGCACGGAGACCGATCATCTCCGAATGCATGCTTTCTATTCGTGGCTAAAGCTCAGAGCGCTCTTCAGGTCTAAAGAGATCGAGCAACTGCTCGAACTGATCTCACTCGACGAGTGTGCTGACACGATCGGCTGGGAGATTCTGCGTGATTTCCTGGACTACCCATTCTTGACTGATGAGCAGTTTGAGAGGATCGCTAGTTATGCCACAGAAGCGTTCCCTGGATCTCGATTTGTTCAGTGCTCAAGGCTGATAAGGCAACTCCGCGATGACGTCCCATCTGAATCTATCATTCGGGATGCTGTCGCAAGCAATGACGGCTCACTCCAAAACATTCTTTTGGAACGCGGCGGCCCGCTCCCGCAATGGGCGTTACTCGAGCTGAGCCATGATGGGGCGAACAAGAAGGTCCGAAACAGGGCTGGTCAGTATCTTGCCGCCGCAAAGAATCCAGCCAACGACGATTCATGATCTCGGTCATGACTCGCCTCACACCTCCACCACATCCCCCCACTCCGGCATCTCCGCCTTGAGCATCAGGACCTCGTCGATCTTCTCGGTGAGGGCTTTGCGTTGGCGGTCCTCGCCGTGGGTGAGGTAGACGCGGGGGCCCGAGTCGCGCATCGCGCCAAGCCACTCGATCAGCTCGGTCTGCCCGGCGTGGGCGGAGAAGCCGCCGATGGTGTGGATGTTGGCCTTGACGCGGACGTCGTCGCCCATGACGCGGACCTTGCGTGAGCCGTCAACCAATCTCCGCCCGAGGGTGCCGTCGCCCTGGTAGCCGACGAAGACGACGTGGGTCTCTTCGCGCCCCAAACCGTGTCGCAGGTGGTGGAGGATGCGTCCGCCGGTGCACATGCCCGCGGCGGAGATGATGGTGACGCCGTTGCCCATGGGGTTGAGGGCCATCGAGTCCTGGGCGGACTTGGTGAATCTCAATCCCGGGAAGCTGAGGCAGGGGGAGCCCCCGTTGATGAGTTCCCAGCAGTCGTCGTCGAAGAGTTCGCGGTGCCTGCGGTAGAGGTCTGTCGCGCTGGTGGCCATCGGTGAATCGACGTAGACCTTGGGGTCCTCGACGACGCCCTCGCGGCGCATGCCAGCGATGAAGTAGATCAGCTGCTGCGTGCGCCCCACAGCGAACGAGGGGATCAGCACCTTGCCCTTGGGGGTTCGCGCCTCGTTCATGATGCGGGCGAGTTCGGCGATCGAGTCGTCCATCGGGCGGTGGTCGCGGTCGCCGTAGGTGGATTCGAGGAAGACGACGTCGGCGCGGTCGAACGTCACGGGGTCGCGCAGCAGGGGGGCGCCCCTGGGCCCGATGTCGCCCGAGAAGACGACGGTCTTGCGGGCGCCCTTGTCCTCGAGCTCGAGCATCACGCTGGCGGCGCCCAGGATGTGCCCGGCATCGACCCACTTGGCGCGCACGCCCGGGGCGACCTCGACAAAGTCGTCGAAGGGGACCTCGCGGAACATGGGGAGGACGCGTTCGACGTCGGGCGTGGTGTAGAGCGGGGTGGCCGGCCCGCGCCCGCGCCGTGAGCGGTACTTGTTGGCGCGTGAGGCGGAGGATTCCTGGATGTGCGCCGAGTCGCGGAGCAGGATGCCGCAGAGCTCGATGGTGGCCTTGGTCGCGAAGATGGGCGCGTCGAACCCGTGACGCGGGAGCAGCGGGAGGCGCCCGGAGTGGTCCAGGTGGGCGTGGGTGAGGATGGCGGCGTCGAGCTTGTCGGCGTCGATGGGCGGGATGCGCCGGTTCTTGGCCTCGGTGTGGGCGCCGCCCTGGTGGAGGCCGAACTCGACCAGGACGCGGGCCTTGGAGGTTTCGACGAGGTAGCACGAGCCCGTGACTTCGCCCGCGGCGCCGAGGACTTTGATTTGCATGGGCGCATCGTACCCGACATGGGCGGCGCCCCGTCAGGAATCGGTGGATTCGTCCTCGCACATCGTCGCCGCGGCGACGTGGTCGGGCGGGAGCGTGTCGTACTCGTGGTCGCGGGCGGTCTCGCGTTTGATCTTGTGCTGGACCCAGAGCATGAGCAGGGCGCCGACGATGGCGAGCGAGCCGCTGGCCCACTGGCCCAGGGTCAGGACCTCCTTGAACACGATGTACGACAGGACCGAGACGCACACGGGCTGGAGCTGGATGACACCCGTGGAGACAGCGACACCCAGGCGTTTGATCGAGATGTAGTACAGCACGTGCCCGAGGGCGATGCCGATGACGCTTGAGAGCAGCAGGAAGGCGAAGAGGCGCCCGGTCAGGTCCAGGGCACCGACGCCCAGGTTGTCGCCGAAGAGAAGCATCATCGAGACCATCGCGAAGGCGGTGTACAGGCTGATCGCGGCAAAGGCGAGCAGCGAAGGGATGTCGCTCATGTACTTGCGTACGGCGATCGCGTACCCGGCGAACCCCGCGCCCGCGAGGATGGCGAGCGTGACGCCCGTGATGTAGCTCGAGCGCTCGCCCTCGACGGGCTCGCCCATGAGGATGGTGCCCACGGTGCCCGCGAACACGAGCACGACGCCCAGGACGAAGGGCCAGGACCGGATCACGCGGCGTTCGGTCGGGAACAGCAGGGCGGCGCCGACGGCGACGAAGATCATCTGCGCGCGGAGCCCGAAGGTGAGCAGGCCCGGGTCGATCTTGTAATGTGCTGTGGTGAAGGCGACCTGAGCGGCGCTGTTCACGATCGCGGGCACGAGGGCGGCGCGGAAGAGCCCGGGGGGGAGAGACTTTCGCAGCCCGCCCCAGACAAGCAGGGGGCTCCAGAGCAGGGCGGCGAAGCCGTAGCGCCAGCCGTTGCTGGTCCACGGGTCGATGTACCCGGTGAAGTACTTGATGAAGAGCGGGGTGACGGTCCAGCCCACGAGCGTGAGCGTGACGGTCAGCACGCCCACGAGCGTGTCGCCCATCGCGGAGGTTGGCCTGGCGTCGGTCACGGGCAGAGGCTAGGCCCCGCCCCGGGCGGGTAGACTCGGGCGATGGTCAAGCTTCTTCTGCTCTTCACGGCAGGCGGCGTGGGCACGCTGCTTCGATACGGGATCAACCACTGGACGCGCGAGCTCGTCGAGGGCACGCTGGCCGAGACGGTGCACGTCTGGACCATCGGGATCAACGTGCTCGGGTGCTTCCTCATCGGCGTGCTGACCCCCGTGCTCACGACGCAGCTGGAGGTCCGCGAGGAGTGGCGCCTGGCGATCCTGGTGGGCTTGTTGGGGGGGTTCACGACCTTCTCCACGTTCGGGTTCGAGCTGTTCGGGCTCATCGAGAAGGGGCACACCCTCCGGGCGGGGGTCTACGCTCTGTCCAGCGTCGGGCTCGGGCTGGGCGCGGTGTGGCTGGGCTGGACGCTGGCGGCGCGTCTGGGGGCGACGGCGTCGATCGCCTGAGCGGGGCCCGTCGGGGCGGAACCGGGGAGCGAGTCGATGGTGCTGTATGTGATCAGACACGGCAAGGCCGAGGCGGTGTCGGTCACCGGGCGCGACCGAGACCGGGTGCTCAGGCCCAAGGGCCATCGCCAGGCCGAGCACCTGGGGCGGGAGCTCGACGCGGCGGAGCGGCGACCGTCGCTGGTGATCACCAGCACCTACAAGCGGGCGTACGAGACGGCCGACCGGATCAACAGCGCGCTCGGGGTCGAGTTCATCAGCGACACGCGCCTGTGCGTCGACGAGCCCGTCTCGCTGGTGATCGACCTGATCAGCGAGCACGCGGGGCGTGGTTCGCTGTGCATCGTCGGGCACAACCCGCAGCTTGAGTACCTGTGCGGCGCGCTGAGCGGCGGCCCGGCTGGAGTGCCCGTCCGCGTGCGCACGGGCGAGGCCTTCGCCTTCGAGCTGGACGCGGACGACCCGCTGGGCGGTTCCCGCCTGCTGGCGTCGATGCGCCTGGGCGACGCGCCGGACTGACCCGCCCGGTCCAGAATGAAGCCTGTTTCATCGCTGCTTCAGCGTTGCTTGAGACTGCCTCGGTAGCGTGCATGGTGAATCGATCATGTCGCAACAGAGGACCCTTGCACGAGGAGACTTTCGATGAGTACGAAGACCGAAACCACCACGATCACCGGGCTTTTCAGGGACCCGTCAAAGGCGGCGAGTGCCGTGAACGCGCTCAGCGCCAAGGGGCTGCACCCGCGCGACATCAGCGCCGTGGTGACAGAGCCGGCGGCGGAGAGCGCGTTCGCAGTGGAGACCCACTCCAAGGTGGGTGACGGGGCCGCGATCGGCGCCGGCGCGGGCGGGGCCATCGGCGCCCTGGTCGCTGGCTTTACCGCGGTGGGCGCGCTCGCGGCCACGGGCGTGGGGCTCGTCGCGGCGGGCCCGGTCGTCGCGGCACTGGCGGGCGCTGGCGCGGGCGCCGCGGCCGGCGGCGTGCTCGGCGGGCTGATCGGGCTCGGCATCTCCGAGAACGAGGTCAAGCAGATCGAGAAGGGCCTGGAGGACGGCGCCGTCTTCCTGATGGTCGAGGTTGGCGATGACCAGGCCAAAGACGTCCGCGAGGCGTTCAAGGACAACGACGTGGACACGCTCGGCGAGCTGTAAGGCGAGCGGGCATCGCGGGATCTCGGCGGACGCCCCGGTCAGCGGGGTGTCCGCTGTTTCTTTGGCGACGTCTTGAAACGGGCAATGGAGCGACGGGGACTCGAACCCCGAACTTCCAGCTTGCAAAGCTGGCACTCTACCAGTTGAGTTACCGCCCCGG
>JAJDDH010000279.1 GCA_029260415.1 Phycisphaerales bacterium
AAGCCCTGGTTGGTCGCCGTGATGGTGTAGGTGGTGGTCTCGCCGACCGCGATCGGGTCCGGAGCGTCCACGACCTCGAGGAGGATCGCGGGGATGCCCTTGAACTCGGTGCAGGCGCGGGCGGTGACGGGCTCAGCACAACGGGCGCTGGCCGTGGCGGTGTTGCAGATCTCACCGGGCATGGAGGCCGACATGGTGATGGTCACGGTCTTGGAGGCGCCCGCGGCGAGGTCGCCCAGGTTCCAGTTGACCGAGCCGCCGTTGGCCACGCCGCCGTCAGACGCACGCACGAAGGTGGCGCCGGCGGGGATCGTGTCGCGAACGACGGTGTTGCGAGCAACGCCGTTGCCCGAGTTGGTGACCTTGATCTCGTAGGTCGCCGGTGAGGCGCTGCCGGAGAGGAAGCGGGTCGAGGGGCCCGTCTTCTCGATCTGGAGGGTGGGCTTGCTCACGACGGTGACGACCTCGTTGGAGGACGCGGTCACGCCGCCCGAGCCGGAGGCCGTGGCGGTGTTGACGTAGCGACCGGCGCCGCCGGAGGCCTCGACGTTCATCGAGTACTTCTTGCTCTCGCCCGCGGCCAGGGTGCCCACGTTGAAGCGGACGTCGCTGGTCCCGTTGGCGGTCTGCAGGCCGTTGGGCAGCGAGTCGTTGACAACGACGTTGTCGATCGAGCCGGTACCGGTGTTGGTGACCTCGAAGACGTACTGGATGGTGTCACACGCGAGCACCTGGGCGGGACCCGCCTTGGTGATGCGCAGCTCGGGCTGGACGACCGGGATGGTCGCGCACAGCTCGGAGTTGTAGCTGGCGGTGGCGCAGGAGCCGATGCTGCCGACGCTCGTCGCCGTCGCGTTGACGGTGATGGTGCGGACCTCACGCGGGCCCATCTCGCCCAGGGCCCAGGTCAGCACGCTGCTGCTGGGGCTGGTCTCCGGGGTGGAGGAGTTGAAACGCATGTTCGCGCCCATCGTCTCCTGGACGACGACGTCCTGGAGCGAGATGTTGGTCAGGTTGGTGACCACGATCTTGTAATCGAAGGGCTGGTTCAGACGGACCTCGCTGGGAACGCCCTTCTCGATGCCCAGGGCGCTGCTGCTCGGGTCACCGGTGGGGTAGGCCAGCCAGCTCCAGAGGTAGCCACCGCCACGCATGGACGGGAAGTTGCCGGAGCGACGGGGCTCGGGCTTCTTCGCCGCGGGCTCGGCCGCGGGGCTCGGCGCCGGCTCGTTCTGAGCAGCCGCGTTGCGCTCATGCTGGGAAGTGCGCTCTTCCTGCTGGGTGGAAGAACAGCCAACGGTCATGGCCAGCAGCAGTGCACTGGCGGTGGTAAGCATTCGACGCGTTCTCATTGTGCGTCTCCTCTCAGGTTTCTTGGTACGACGGATGTTTCTTGCGGTACAACGTACGAATGACAGCGTGCCCCCCCGGGGACGGTTGGATGGTCCGCCCTCCAAGCACAGAACGCTTAGGGCGAACCCCTCGCAAGGGTAGCGTAGGCAAACATCCTGTGCATCGATCCCTTTTTCAGGCCCTAGGAAGCACATTCACTATCGGCGATCGGGGCCGCCACAGTCTTGTGGAGCCGTAAATGATTGCGGAGAAGGGGGTTAGCCCGGAATAGGGACTTATTCCCATTCTATCGTCGCTGGCGGCTTGCTCGAGATGTCGTAGACCACCCGGTTCACCCCGCGGACCTCGTTGATGATCCGGTTCGAGATCCGCGCCAGCACGTCGTACGGGATCCGGGCCCAGTCCGCCGTCATGAAGTCCTGCGTCTCTACCGCCCGCAACGCGACCACGCTCTCGTAGGTCCGCCCGTCGCCCATCACCCCAACCGACCGCACGGGCAGCAGCACCGCGAAGACCTGGCTGGTCCGCCGGTACAACTCGCTGGCGACGATCTCCTCGAGCAGGATCTCGTCGCAGTCGCGCAGCAGGTCGAGCTTGTCGCGGGTGACCTCTCCCAGCACCCGCACCGCCAGCCCCGGGCCCGGGAAGGGGTGGCGCCAGACGATCTGATCGGGCACACCCAGAACCTCGCCCAGCTTGCGGACCTCATCCTTAAAGAGCTCGCGCATCGGCTCGACCAGCTCGAACCCGAGCTCCTTGGGCAGCCCACCCACATTGTGGTGCAGCTTGATGTTGGCCGCGTTGCCCGCGTGTCCGTGCCCCGACTCGATCACGTCCGGGTACAGGGTTCCCTGCGCCAGGAAGTGCGCGTCGGGCAGGTCGGCGCTCGATTGCTTGAACACATCGATAAAGCTCGCCCCGATGCGCTTTCGCTTCTCCTGCGGATCCTCGACCCCCGTCAGCTCGCTCAGGAACAGGTCCGTCGCGTCGACGACCCGCAGGTCGATCTGGAAATGGTCGCGGAACGTCGTCTCGACCAGCCCCCGCTCGCTCTTGCGCAGCAACCCGTTATCAACGAACACGCACGTGAGCTGATCCCCGATCGCCTTGTGCAGCAGCACGGCCGTTACCGACGAGTCCACCCCGCCCGAGAGCCCGCAGATCACCCGCTTGTCGCCCACCTGCCTGCGGATGTCCTCGCAGGCGCGGTCCGCGAAGTCGCTCATGCGCCAGTTCCCCTCGGCGCCGCAGATCTCGTACAGGAAGTTCCGGATCAGGTCGATCCCGTGGGGCGTGTGCGTGACCTCGGGGTGGAACTGCACGCCGATGAACGCGGACGCCGCCCCGGGCCTGGTGCTGACCGCCGCGTAGGGGCACGAGGGGGTCGCCGCGAGCACGTCCAATCCCGCGCTCTTCAGGTCCGTCAGCTGGTCGCCGTGCGACATCCAGACGCTCGTGTTCTGCGGCACCCCCGTGAACAGCCCGCCCGCGTTCTCGATGTGCAGCGCCGCGCGCCCGAACTCCCGGTGCTCGCCCTGCGTGACCGTCGCGCCCAGCGCCTGGCAGGCGAGCTGCATGCCGTAGCAGATCCCCAGCACGGGCACGCCCAGCTCGAGCACGCCCGGGTCCATGGTGGGGGCGCCCTGGTCGTAGACACTCGAGGGCCCGCCCGAGAGGACGACGCCCGTGGGGTTCATCGCCGCCAGCTCGGCGCGGGGGATGTCCGGGCGAACCAGCGTGGAGAACACGCCCGCCTCCCGGATGCGCCGGCAGATGAGCTGGGCGGTCTGCCCGCCGAAGTCGAGGACTGGGACGATCTCGTCGTGTCGCATGTGCTGGGCCCCGCGTGCCCAGGCGTCCTGCCCGGGGGAAGGGCAAGCGTAGACAGACGCCCCCGGACTGTCGGAGCGCGTGGCGCTGGACCGATGTAGGTCAGGAATATACGGTATTAGTAAGTGCAAACAGGCCTTGAGGTTGGCGCGAGATCGCCGCATCCTCGGGGCGTCTCAGGAATAGACTTCCCGCCTATGCGTTCGCCCGTCCGGACACAACGAGGCCTCGCCGGCGTCGCCCTGGGGCTCGCAGCCCTTTTGGGCGCGGGCTGCTTCCCGACCCTCGAACCGGCCTTCGACTCGCCCGCCCCCGCCAAACGCCTGGACGCGATCGTGGACGCCGCGGCCCGAGATGACCGATCAACTGTCCCGCCGCTGATCGACATGCTCGACAGCGACGACCCGGCCGAGCGGATGCTTGCCATCCGTGCGCTTGAGCGGATCTCGGGCGGGCAGACCTTTGGTTATCGGTACGCCGACCCGGAGTGGCAGCGTCGAGAAAGCATCAACCGGTGGGTCAAATGGGCCGAATCGGACTCCGCGGGAACCCCGCAAGG
>JAJDDH010000280.1 GCA_029260415.1 Phycisphaerales bacterium
CCTCGATCGTCCGCGACCCGGCGATGCTCAAGTACCTGGACAACGACGAGTCGTCCAAGCGCCGCCCCAACGAGAACCTGGCCCGCGAGCTGATGGAGCTGTTCAGCCTGGGCGTGGGCGCGTACAGCGAGCGCGACATCAAGGAGGGCGCGCGAGCGCTCACCGGGTACACCTTCCGCGACGACGAGTTCTACTTCGACCGCCAGAACCACGACACGGGGACCAAGAACATCCTGGGCATCCGCGCGGCGCACGACGGGGAAAGCTTCGTCCGCGCGATCCTCGCCCAGCGGGCGTGCTCAGAGTATCTCGCCTCGAACCTGTACCGGTTCTTCGTGCGTCACATCCCGACGGACCCCCGCCAGCAGGACGAGCCCACGCAGACGATCGTCTCGAAGGTCGCCTCGTCGCTGCGCAAGAACGACTACGAGATCCGCCCCGTGCTCCGCCAGATCTTCCTCAGCGAGCACTTCTACCACCCGCGCGTGATGCACGAGCAGATCAAGAGCCCCGTCGAGCTGGTCGTGGGCGCGGTCCGCTCGCTCAACGCCCCGGTGCGCGACCTGGCGGTGCTCAACGACGCGCTGGACCTCATGGGCCAGCGCCTGTTCTTCCCGCCCAGCGTCAAGGGCTGGGACGGCGGGCGCTCCTGGGTCAACACCTCGACCATGTTCGTCCGCCAGAACATCCTCGCCTTCCTGCTCACGGGCAAGAAGCCCGTTGGCTACGACGCGGTCACGGACGGGGACCCGTTTGACCCGATGTCGCTGCTCGACGCGCTCGAGCAGGGCGACGCGGGCGCGTCCAACGACCCCGCGAAGGTCGTGGACTACCTGCTGCGCCTCACGCTCGGGCACGCCCCGGGCCAGGCCCGCGAGGTGCTCACCGAGTTCATCCAGAGCCACGGCGGGGTGCGGCGCGATGTCGTCACGGGCGCCCTGCTGCTCGTGACGGCTATGCCGGAGTATCAGTTGTGTTAGTCGGGGCATCGGGCATCGGGGACCAGGCACCAGGAGCCGGAACATGACGCTGCACAACAACCCGTCCGAGGCCAGCGCGTTTACGCGCCGTGAGTTCCTGCACTCGGGGCTGGCGATGGCGTCCGCGGCGGTCGCGGTCCCCCACTTCCTGCAGCGCTCGGCGCTGGCGCTGCCCATGGCGGCGCCGGGGCTGAGCTCGATCGCGGGTGTCAACGAGGACCGGATCCTGGTCGTCTGCCAGCTGGGCGGGGGCAACGACGGGCTCAACACGGTGATCCCGTTCAGGCAGGACGCGTACTACCGCGCCCGCCCGGGCATCGCGCTGCGGGGCGAGGAGAACCTGCTCGAGCTGTCCAAGGTCGGCGCCAACGGCTCCGAGGGCGTCGCGCTGCATCGCGCGATGGCGGGCGTCAAGTCGCTCTACGACGACGGGCTGTGCGCCGTCGTTCAGGGTGTGGGCTACCCCAACCCCAACCGCTCGCACTTCAAGTCCATGGACATCTGGCACACGGGCGACACCTCGGGCACGGGCGAGGGCTGGCTCGGGCGCTACATCGACAGCGAGTGCTGCGGCTCGGGCAAGGGCGAATCTGGATCGGACGACGGATCGGGGGACACGATCAACCCGCCCATCGCGATCGGGCGCACGGCGCCTTTGGCGCTCGAGGGCGGGCGCGTCAAGCCCGTCGCCTTCGAGACGGCGGACCTGTTCCGCTGGATGGGCGAGGACGTCCACGACGCGCTGGTCGATCCGTACGAGAAGCTGGCTCAGCAGGGTGTCGCGCCGGGGACGGACCCGCACTCCAACGCCGCGTTCCTGATGCGGACGACTTTGGATGCTCAAGTGTCGAGCGACCAGATCCGCCAGGCCGTGTCGCGCCAGCCGCTCGTGCGGTACCCGGGCACAAATCTCGGGCGTCAGCTGCAGATGGTCGGGTCGATGATCCGGTCCGGGCTCAAGACAAGGGTGTATTACGTCACCCACGGCGGGTTCGACACCCACTCGGGCCAGGGCGGCGCCAACGGCCGGCACGCGCAGCTGCTCCAGCAGTTCGGCGACGCCGTCAGGGCGTTCTACGACGACCTCAAGGCCCAGGGCAACGACGGTCGCGTCATGAGTATGTGCTTCAGCGAGTTCGGTCGGCGCGTCAGCCAGAACGCCTCGGGCGGGACGGACCACGGCACCGCCGCGCCCATGTTCCTGCTCGGGCCCATGGTCAACGCGGGCGTCATCGGGGCCCACCCATCACTGACCAACCTCGACCAGGGCGACCTGAAGTACACCATCGACTTCCGGTCGGTCTACAGCGACGTGCTGGGCTCGTGGCTGGGCGCGAAGGACCCGGACGCGATTCTGGAGGGGCGGTTCAAGGCGTTGAAGGTGGTGAAGGGGTAGGGGGACTCGTTGGAGGCGCTGATCGCCCCACTGACCTCCAACCATCTGTCAAGATCCCGAGCTCACGCATCTGCTCCAGCATCTCGTCGGTCAGGTCCGCAGGCTTGCCGCACTCGGGGCAGATGACGAACTTGTTCTCGCCGGGATCGAGCCCGAGCAGGCTGTACGAGCACTCGAGGCACCGGGCGACGTTGAGGCGGTCGCGCACCGCGCGGTGCAGCCACCGGTCGCGGAGCAGCAGCAGCGTGAGCGACAACGCCAGCGGCGTCCCGGCGAACAGGAACAGAGCGAGGATCATGCCCACCACCCCGGGCCCGGCGCCCCCCGGGTAGAGCATGTCCATCACCCCGACCGAGAGCCCGATACTCACGAACCAGACGATCACGAACACCGGCGCCAGCAGCACGAGCAGGGCTCCGGTGACCCGCCGCTTGGCCTTGGCCTGGCGGACGTATCTGATGCAGCGCGCGTCGTCAAAGCGGTCCAGCTCGGGGAACGCTCGCCACACCTTGCTTACTGGCAGTCGCATCAGTCGTCCGACTGTTCGTCCGAACCCTCGTCGCTGTTGCTCTCAGAATCGTCACTCTTGAACATCTCGCCGATGGCGTTGGCGCCCCCGGTGTCGCCCGCGCCCGCGCCCACGCCCGGCTCGTCCATCTTCGGGCCCGCGCGCAGCGAGTAGAAGATCCACCCGACGATCATCGCCAGCACCGCGAAGGGCGCCAGCAGCCAGAGTGTCAGCAGCACGTTCTGTTTGGCGCGTCGGGCCATAGGATCATCGTAGGGTGGGCAAAACGAAACCGAGCCGCGTGCGTGAACACGGCGGCTCGGTCCTATCCATGGATCGGTTCGCACGCGGTCGCGTGCGGATGCGTCAGCTCGCCGCGGCTGCGAAGTACTCGCCCGCCTTGTCCCAGTTGATGACGCTGAAGAACGCCTCGATGTAGTCGGGACGCTTGTTCTGGTAGTTGAGGTAGTACGCGTGCTCCCAGACGTCCAGGCCCAGGACCGGGCGACCCTCGATGCCCGCGATGGTTTTGCCCATCACCGGGTTGTCCTGGTTGGCGGTGGAGCCGACCTTGAGCGTGCCGCTGGGGTCGACGTAGAGCCAGGCCCAGCCCGAGCCAAAGCGGGTGGCCGCGGCGTCGGAGAAGGCCTTTTTGAAGCCATCGAAGGAGCCGAAGGCGTTGTTGATCGCGTCGGCGAGGGGGCCGGAGGGCGTCCCGCCGCCGTCGGGGGACATGACTTCCCAGAAGATGGTGTGGTTGGCGTGCCCGCCCACGTTGTTGCGGGCGGCGGTGCGTCGGCTCTCGTCGAGCTCGCCCAGGCGGGCGCAGGCCTGGAAGGGGCAGTCGACGCCGGCGAGGCTCGTGCCCTCGAGGGCGTTGTTGCCCTTGGCGACGTACCCGGCGTGGTGCTTGTCGTGGTGGATCTCCATCGTGCGGGCATCGATGTGCGGCTCGAGGGCGTCGAACGCGTACGGCAGGGCGGGGAGTTCGAAGGGCATTGGGGTCTCCTTCCGGTCAAATCCCAAACAAAATAGACGCAAAAAGCCGATACGACAAGATGGGCAGCGGTTGCGGAGCCCCTGTCGGATCGGCTATACTCTCGGCCCGGCCGACAGAGCGGCGGTGGGACCGATGGGTGGACGTCCGAGAATAGGCGTGGCCCAGAACCCGGTCAACCGCGTGTGTAGGGCTCAGAACGGCATCGTCGGGCAAGCAGGATGCGACGCCCTCGCAACCGAAGACGGATCCAAACGCCTCGTTTCTTCGAATCACTCTAAGAAATCTGAATCTTCAGGAAGATTTGGGTGTTCAAATGGGTGATCGAGGGAAGGTCAGGATCGTGGTGTGTGCAGGCGTGGGCTGCGGGGCCCGCCCGACAATCTCGACTCAAGCTCTTGAGCACCCACAATCGGTGTTCTGAAGCGGAATCTGGGTGAACCAGACCCCGCCTCAGACGACCGAACTGTGCCGGGCACCGGCACGCTGCGGGTCAGATGACGAGCCTGCTGGCCCTCGCAGCAGCGTACCCCCGGCGGGCAGAAACGCCCGGCGGTCAGCAATTGCTCTCGCCCGACGGAAAGATGGCGGGAGCAAGCAGGAACGAACCGTTCGGGGCCTCACACCAACCGCCCGGCGAACGTACGGATACGAAGACTGGGCGCGTCGAGCGGGAGGCTCGGCGGAGATCCAGGAAGGACAAGAAGGACTCTTTCGGATGACGCAGCAAGGACCACAGAAGGCTCCGAGCCCGCTTGAGCAGGTTCGCCGACGGCACCGGGTTGGGGTGACCCGCACGGCGGCGCCGCGCTCTTCACGCACGCCCCGCAGGCGCCTGTCCCAGGAAGACGAGCGTCTGCTCAC
>JAJDDH010000281.1 GCA_029260415.1 Phycisphaerales bacterium
CAACATCCAGGGGCACAAGCTCCACACCGTCTGCGAGGAGGCCGCCTGCCCCAACATGGGCGAGTGCTGGGCCCGCGGCGTCGCCACCATCATGATCCTGGGCGACACCTGCACCCGCAACTGCGGCTTCTGCAACGTCAAGACCGGCAAACCCCCCGTCACGGACCTCGACGAGCCCAAGCGCGTCGCTGACTCGCTCCGCGGCGCGGGCCTCAAGCACATCGTCATCACCTCCGTCGATCGCGACGACCTGCCCGACGGCGGGGCCGCGATCTGGGCCGAGACGATCATCCGCGTCCGCGACGCCTGCCCGGACATGTCCCTCGAGGTCCTCATCGGCGACTTCAAGGGCGACGAGGCGGCCCTGCAGATGGTCATCGACGCCCAGCCGACCATCATCGCCCACAACCTCGAGACAGTGAAGCGCTGCCACCCCGCCGTCCGCCCCGCCGCCCGCTACGAGCGCACGATGGAGCTGCTTCGGCGCGTCAAGGCCCAGGGCGCCATCGCCAAGACCGGCATCATGGTCGGCATCGGCGAGAAGAAGCACGAGGTCCTCGAACTCTTTGACGACATGATCCGCCTGACCAGCGACCACGAGGGCCCGCGCGACCCGCGCGATGAGTCCCGCGGCGATCCCTGCGACGTGCTGACCATCGGGCAGTACCTCCAGCCCACCCGCAACCACCTCCCCCTGGACCGCTGGGTCCACCCGGACGAGTTCGCCGAGTACGAGCGCGCGGGCCTGGACGCGGGCATCAAGGTGGTCAAGAGCGGGCCATTGGTCCGGTCGAGCTACCTGGCCGATGAGCAGGCGGACGCGCTGGCAATGATCCGGGGCTGAACTGTTCGCAACTGAGCCTCAGTCCACTCGATCGTTGCGGTCGGGCCCGCGCGTCTTGTAGTTGCCCGACACAGCGGTGATCCGCCCGTCGCGCGAGCGTTCGAACACGAGCTTGAACTCGGGCACGCCGTCCACGACAAACGTGTCGTCGTCAACGCACGTCAGGCGTCGGGGCTTGGTGCTCGTGCTGGTCGATCGCGCGTACCACAGGGCGCCATCGCGGAACTCGACCTGGCGCTCGCCGTAGTCGCCCGCGATCTCCATCATGTCCGCCTCGCTCATCGCCTGCCCGCCCGCCTGGGCGCGCCGGGCGACGAGCGCCCAGGCCGCGGTTTCCGCCTTGCCCGGGTCGCCCGAGTCCATCATGGCCTCCAGCGCGAGCGAGACGGCGGTGTCCAACGCGTCATCCGCGGAGGTCTGCACGTCGGGCGTAACGCCTGTCCCCTCCCAGTTGGTCTTGGTGATCGGGTTGATCGCGCGCCCGACGGGGATCATCGCCATGTGCGAGCCGTCGCCGATGGGGAACCCGTCCACGGGGTGGGCGCCGCCGCCGGTGGTCTCGCCGACGATGGTCGCGCGCCCGCGCGTCTGCAGGTTGTACGTGAACTCCTCGGCGCCCGAGAAGGTGTAGCTGCTCGTGAGCACCCAGACCGGGGTCTCGGGCATCGCGTCGGATTCGAGCATCTCGGGCATGGTCCAGAACTCGGTCGTCTCTTCCGTCGGGCGGAAGTACAGGCTGTTGAGGTGGACCGGCTCCTCTGCATCGAACAGGTACGTGCAGATCGCCCGGACCGCGTCCGGGTGCCCGCCCCCGTTGCGCCGCATGTCGAAGATCAGCGCGTCGCTGCCCTGGAGCATCCGCATCGCGGCGTGCAGCGTCGCCCCGGACTGGTCCAGTCCCTCGAACCGGCGCAGGTCCAGGTACCCGATGTTGCCCTCAAGCCGCTCGACGCGCTCGAACCCGTGCGTGCCGCTCGGGGGCGCGCCGCGCCGGACGACCGCGTCGAGCCCGGGCTCACCCCGGGGCGCGGGACGAACCCCGAAATGGCGGTCCTTGGTCAGGGCTTGGAGGTCCTGCGTCAGGCGCTGGGCGATCTGCATGTCGTCCAGGTCGTTGTACTTGCCGCTCTCCAGGTTGGCCTCAAGCATCTCCGCGGCCTGCTCGCCCTTGTCCGGGAAGACGTAGTAATCGCGGACGCCCTGGGCCAGGTCCCGCACCATCGCCTCCACGTCGTCGCCCACCCCGACCAAGGGCGAACCGACCGCTGACACCGCGGCGCCGACCCCGACCAGGAGCGTGATCCCCAGGGTCGTCGCGGCTTTCTTCGCCTTGCTCATGCTCGGGCCTCCTTCTGGCGTGGACGCAATGGCGGGTGTACCGCCGTGCACAGGCGGAGATGCTCGCCAGGGCCGATCCCGTCACCGATGTTCGAGATCATCCGCGCCCGCGGTACAATTGCCCCGGATGTCACCGGAAACCGTCACCAGCCTGCTCCGGGAGATCGAGGCCAAGGACCTCTCGACCGCCGCCCACACGTGGCGGGTGGTCCTGTACGCCCGGGCCCTGTGCGAGGCGTTCGGGGTCGATCACGACACCATCGCGCTGGTGACCCAGGGCGCCGCCCTGCACGACGTAGGCAAGCTCGACGTCCCAGACGAGATCCTCCAGAAGCCCGACCGCCTCACGCCCGACGAGTTCGAGATCATCAAGGTCCACCCCGTGACCGGGTACGCGCGGATGATCGATCTGGACATCGAGGAGGAGCCC
>JAJDDH010000282.1 GCA_029260415.1 Phycisphaerales bacterium
GCGCCTGCTCCCCGACGACCAGACAAGCGTCTCACTCGACGCCCTGGACTCCTGCCTCGACGCGAGCGAGACCCAGCTGGTCGTCGCGATTGATCTCGCCAACCCGTTGGCCATGATCTCTGGCGGGCAGTTCTTCCTGGACTACGACGAGACGCTGCTCGACTTCGTCTCTGCGGACGTGGCAGACTCGAACTTTGTTGAGCTGTTCGAGACCGTCAACGAGACCACGGGCGAGATCGACTACGCCGTCAGCGCGGACTTCGGGTCCTCGAACGGGACGAGCGTGAGCACGACCCTCGCCACGATCACGTTCAACGTCCTCGGCGACTTCTGCGACGAGGCGGCCCTCGTCGCCTTCCGTCCGCACTCCCCGCCCACCCGCGTGACCGAGTTTGGTGGCGGTGAGGTGCTCCCGTACCTGGCGGATCTGGGCGTGGTCACCAACGACAGCCTGGCGCCCTCGGTCGCCGCCCCTGCGGATATCGCGCTCAACGCCGACGCGGGCGGGTGCGACGCGGAGCTCTCGTTCGTCAACCCGATCGACGCGCCGGTCCCGATCGGCGCGACCCAGGCGCCCGGGATCTGGTACGTCGACCGTTACGCGCCCGCCGCGTTCGAGCAGCAGTTCTTCGACGGCGACAACCGCCTCCACCACGAGATCTCCTCGGCGGACAGCATGGCCAACCGCCCCGCGAGCTTCTCCAGCACGTTCTACAACACGCAGGGTCGCAAGTACGACGTCGACATCCCGACGGGCCAGAAGTGGTCGATCGACCTCTACATCCCCTCGGGCTGGGCGACCAGCGTCCGGCGGGCCGATCTCTGGGCGACCACGCGTGACAGCCAGGACGCGATCGTCGGCTTCCCGATCCTCGGGTACACCTCCGACGACCCGAATGATCTGGGCAACCCCGGCGCGGCTTCGCCAACGCCCCGCTTCCGCGTCTACACCCAGGACACGGACCAGGAGCTGGGCAACGGCGCTACGGCGGACTGGGTCGACCTGGGCCTGCCCGTCGGCTTCAGCTACGACCGCTGGTGGACCCTCGAGACCGAGATGACGGACACGACCTACGTCCATCGCCTCTACGACGACACGGGCACGCAGGTCCTGACCTACGTGGACACCATCACCTACGGCGCTGTCCGCACCAGCGACCTCATCGTCCAGGCGTACAACTTCGGCGAGTCCTACGACGTCTACTGGGACAACGTCTCGACCGGTCCGGACGGCGCCTTCGCCACCGACGACTGCTCGGGCGTGAACCTCACCTACGAGCGCAGCGACGACCCCCTGCTCGGGCTCTCCGATCCGTTCCCCTCCGGCGTGACCACCATCACCTGGACCGCGACGGACGACTGCGGCAACACCAGCTCGGACACCCAGACGGTCAGCGTGGCCGCGGTCAACGATCTCGCCGTCGCCGTCGAGCTCTCGCCGACCGTCGACGTGGGCCCGTTCGATCGGTGCATCACGTTCGAGCTCATCGACTCGTCCAACGCCATCACGCCCCACAGCGAGGTCATGACCTTCGTGGGCGGGGTGGCCTCCGGGACCATCGAGGTCCCCTGCGGCGACTACGTCTGCATCACCGCGCGTGACTCGCTGCACACCCTCCGCACGACGGACAACGACCATTTCACGGTCGTCGGGACCCAGTACGTCGCGGACTTTACCGCCACCGGTGACGATGACCGACTCGTCGGGGGCAACCTCAACGACGACCAGTACATCGACATCCTCGACTTCGGCGTCTTCATCGGCCAGTTCGGCACCACGCCCAGCGCCGACACCACCTGCGCCACCATCGCCCCCCACGCCGACATCAGCGGCGACGGGACGGTGAACGCGGGCGACTTCGGATTCATCCAGATCAACTTCCTGGAAGAGCACGAGATGCGCTGCGACGGCAGCGTCCTCCCGTCCACTTCCGAGGGCTACGCCATCGGTCGTCCGGGCGTGCTCCGGGGGCCCGTTACCAGCATCTCGGTCGACGAGCTTCTGGGGCGGGGCATGGGACGCCTGGCCACCGCGGACCTCAACGCGGACGGCATCCTGGATCAGTTCGACGTCGCCGCCTTCCTCTCCGGGGCCCGCCCGGCGCACCTGGCCGACGTCGACTCCGACGGCGTGGTCACCGTCGCGGACGTGAGCCTGCTGGCGAGCTGGCTGGACGCGAGCGATCCGCGTGCGGACGTCAACGCCGACGCCAGTGCGGACTTCAACGATCTCGTCTTCGTGATCGAGCGATTCGGGATGCGATTCGACTTCTGATCTCGGATCACAGAGCCTCTTGTTTGTACTGACCCGAGGGGGTGGGGGGACGGAAACGTCGCCCCACCCATTCCCAGGACTCGAGCGGAGAGATCACGATGAGCAGGATTCGATTCGCACTGTGGTCGAGCGCGGCCGTTGGCATGTTCGCGTTCAGCGCCGCCGCCCAGCACACGGGGCCTGATACCACGCTGTTTCCGAGCAACCGCGTGCACGTCACTGTCGGGCAGTTCGCCTCGCCAAGAGCCGCGGTTCCGACGCACGGCGCCGGCTCGCGGACGCTGGGCGACACGTTCGACACCGAGCTGATCCTGGCCGACTCGCCCGCGATGCTCGAGACGGACTACCTCTCCGTCGTCGCGGGCGGCCAGAGCATCGCGACCGACGGCCTGTTCCAGCTTGCCGGGTCGAGCCAGCTCACCGTGTTTGCGATCGAGGCCCGCGTCACCCAGACCGACAACCTCGACGGCACGTTCACCATCACCGTCTCAACGCGCGTCCCCCAGTTCTCCGACGGATTCCTCCCAGTGGGCTTCACGTTCCCGGGCAGCGGAACGCCGATCGATGCGCTGGCATGGGCCATCGGTCCCGACGCGGACCGCAACGGCGCCCCCGACGCGCTCGACCCGCTGCTCGACGCGGTCTTCACGCCCGACGGGTCGTTCACGATCGTCGCCGCGGACATCGTCCTGCTCGACAACAGCGTCACCATCGGCTCGGGCTCGTTCGGCCCGCTGCCGATCCTCGATCAGGACGAGCTTGGCTTCCTGCTCACGGTCGGAGGCGCCGCGGGCAGCGGGCTCGACCAGATCCAGGTCCAGTACCTCGTGCAGGACGCCAACGCGCCCACGAGCATCGCCCTGGACACACCCGACACCTGCCTCGACGCGAGCGAGAACACGCTGCTCGTGGACATCAACGCCGCGGGCCTGACGGACCTGTGCGTGGGCGGGCAGTTCTTCCTTGAGTTCGACACCTCGGTCCTGGATCTGGTCTCGATCGTCCCGGGCGACGGGCCCTTTGTGCGCGAGGTCTACGAGTCGGTCAACGAGGGCGCGGGAACGATCGACTACGCCGTAGGCGTCGTGGACGGGGGCGTGGGCACATCCGTCCCGACCACCATGGCTCGCCTCGAGTTCGCCGTCACGGGTGATTTCTGCGCAGCCCAGGGCGTCGTCGCATTCCGGGCGAGCAGCCCGCCCAGCCGCCTGGCCAACAACGCAGGGCAGGACCTGGGCGCGATCACGCTGGATTTGGAGAGCGTCACCAAGGACAGCCTGCCCCCGATGATCACCCTCCCGCCCGACGTCGCGGTCATCGCGGACGCGGGCGGGTGCGCCGCACTGCTCGACTTCATCGAATGTTTCGACGCGTCCCCGTCGCTCTGCGCTACGCAGACCCCCGGGTGCTGGTACACCGACCGGTACGACCCGCAGGCGTTCACCAGCGCCGTGTTCGATGGGGACTCCCGCCTGCTGCACTCGATCTCGTCACTCGACTCCGCCGCGAACCGCCCGAGCGGGTTTGCGGGCTCGTTCTACGACACGCAGGGGCGCAAGCACGACGTGGACATCCCCATCGGGGAGCGATGGGCCATCGACCTCTACATCGACGCCGGGTGGGCGACGCAGGTCAGGCGCGCCGGGCTCTGGGCGACAACCTTCGACGGCCTGGGCGACATCTCGGGCTTCCCGATCATCTCGTTCACCAGCAACGACCCGGCGGACCCCGCCAACCCAGCGCCCGCGATGCAGCAGCCCCGCTTCCGCGTCTACACGCAGGACACGGACCAGAACCCGGGCAACGGCCTCACCCCGGGCTGGATCGAGCTCGGCCTGCCCTCCGGGTTCTCGTTGGACCGCTGGTGGACCCTCGAGTGCACGCTCACCTCTTCGGCCTACGAGTTCCGTGTCATCGACGACACCGACCAGGTCGTGCTCTCGCTCGACGACGTTGTCTCATTCAACAGCATCCGCGCCGGGAACCTGATCGTCCAGGCCTACAACTTCGGTGAGTCCTACGACGTCTACTGGGACAACGCGACGCTGGGCCCCCAGGGCCCCGTCGCGACCGACGACTGCTCCGACGTCACGCTGACCTCCGAGCGGTCCGACAACCCCGCCCTCGGATTCAACGACCCCTTCCCCTCGGGCACGACCACCATCACCTGGACCGCGATCGACGCGTGCGGCAACGTCGCGACCGCGGACCAGCTCGTCACCGTCGATCCCGTCAACGCCGTCACCGCGGAACTCCAGCTCCAGGCGGTGGACACACCATCGGTGTTTGATCGCTGCATCGTCTTCGAGGCCTACCCGAGCGGGGGCGGATCGCCCGTCGAGATCTCGCAGACGGTCCAGTTCGTGGACGGGCTGGGCAGCGCCGCGTTCGATCTGCCCTGCGGCGCCTACGACTGCATCGTCGCCCGCGACCCGCGCCACTCGCTCCGCTCGACAGACCTTGACGACTTCCAGATCGTTGGCCCGCAGTTCGTCGCGGACTTCACTGCCGCCGGGACGCTCGACGACGACACCCTGCGGGGGGGCAACCTCAACGCCGATAGCGTCATCGACATCCTCGACTTCGGCACGTTCATCTCCGCGTACGGCTCATCGCCCGGCGCCGACTCACCCTGCCCGCCCGCGGGCGTCCACGCCGACATTAGCGGCGACGGCCAGGTCACCGCCGCGGACTTCACGTTCATCCAGATCAACTTCGCGTCTGTCGATGAGGCGCCCTGCGCGCCCCCGGCCCACGCGCCCTCGGGCACGCCCGCCGCCCGTTCCGGGGCGCCGAGACCCGTCCTGAGCATCTCGACCCGGTTGCTCCGCGAGCAGGGCATGTCGGAGCTGGTCTCGGCGGACCTCAACGCCGACGGCGTGCTCGACCAGGGCGACGTCCAGGCCTTCCTCGCCGGCGCCCTGCCCGCGTTCCTTGCCGACGTCAATACCGACGGCGTCATCTCTCCCGAAGATGTCCACCAAGTCTCCACCCGCCTGCACAACCAGGACCCGACGGGGGACATCAACCGGGATGGCTCCGCAAACTTCGCCGACCTGCTCTTTGTCATTGAGCGGCTCGGCGTGCCCATCGACTA
Organism: Phycisphaerales bacterium; assembly: GCA_029260415.1. GTDB lineage: Bacteria > Planctomycetota > Phycisphaerae > Phycisphaerales > UBA1924 > JAJRXR01. Next base: position 5,373 of record JAJDDH010000282.1, read on the forward strand.
GACAGCCCAGTCCACGCCCAACCGACCGTGATTCTGAGAGAAGCACAGGAGTTCAGCATGCTCACCCCGAAAGCCACCTCCCGATTCGCCGCCGCCGCAGGCCTGTGCCTGATCGCCCAGGCGCCAGCGGATGTCAGTCTCGAACTTCGCGCCGTCGATGACGTGATCTCGTTCGGTGATGATGCGTTCGTCGGGCTTTACGCCGTTTCGGACACGCCCGGTGTGGACCACCCGATCTCCGCGATCGAAGCGGTGATCACCTGGGACCCCGCAACACTGGCGCTGGTCGGGCTCGAGGGGACGGGCGGCGCGCCGCTGCTGTTCTCCGGCTTCCCCGCGACCGGCTCGGGCGGTCTCAACGAGTCGATCGTCCCGCAGGACGGCGACCTGTTCTACCTCGCCCTGGGCCAGCTCGGCGCGCCGATCGACGCGTCACCCGCGGGAACGCTCATCACCACGCTGGTCTTCGAGGCCGTCTCCAGTGGGCCCGATTCGCCCATCGCGATCGAGGTCTCGGGCGGATCACCGCTGAAGGACACCATCGTCTACGACGGGACCATCCCGAACACAGACGTCACCTGCACGCTGACGGGCGAAACGGTCTCCGTGGACTGCGGGATCGCGGACCTCGACGTGCCGTTCGGCGTGCTCGATTTCTCGGACGTCATCGCGTTCCTGAACGCGTTTGACGCGATGGACCCCGTCGCCGATCTCGATGTCCCGATCGGGCAGTTCGATTTCTCCGACGTGATCGCGTTCCTGATCGCGTTCAGCGCCGGCTGCCCGTAGAAACATCCGCGACCTGGCGCGGGCTCGGTTCCATCTCGAACTGTCGAACGCAAGTGTCGAACCCACGCAGCGCGGGTGACACGGACCGCCTCAGCCGGCTTCGGCCGAGGTCTCGTTGAGGACGGCTGCCTGGCGGTGCGCCGAGTCACGGCACTCGCACCGCCTGAGCGTGGCCCAGCCGTTGTTCCCGAGGCGCCGCCAGACGTACCAGTCGCCGGACTGATCAACGTCCGCCCTGAATGCCGGCTTGGCCTCGAGCTGGCTGTCGCTCAGCGGGGCCTGCCACCGCAGTGAACTGTTCTCGACCATAATCGTTCCTCCCATCCTGTGAGGCTGGCGTCAAGGCGCCGGATCGATGAACTCCTCCGTCTCCCAGCTTACCAGAATCTTCATAGATCATCAGAGCAAACGACGATCGACACCCGAGCTCGTACGTATCAAGTCCGAGAAAAAGACCGTTGAATGGCCAGAAAGAGCGATTCATGGCCCCTGATCGGGAGCCGCGGCAGCGCAGGCCGCTCGCTCGCTATCGTGGCGGGCCCGGCGGGTGCTCGATCGGACGAACCCGCCCCTTCATGAGATCCAGCCCCAGAGGCGACCACCGATGATGAAGACATTCCACGGCGCCCCCGCGGTCGCCTCCCTTGCCCTCCTGATGACCCCGGGCGCCCACGCCCAGGACTGGTCCCAGCGGACCACGATCGGCGCCAGCCGGGCTGGTCGCTCGATCGAATTGACCACGCTGGGCAAGCCGGGAACCGACGCCCTCGGGCGGACCCGAGACCAACGCCCAGCGCTGCTGCTCGTTGCCGGCGTGCAGGGTCAGCACGCGATCGGGCGCGACGTGTCCCGCCTGGTCGCCGACGGGATCCTGGCCGACCATCGCGACCTGCTCGAATCGCACACGCTGTACGTGATCCACACCGTGAACCCCGACGGCGCACGCTGGCTCACCGCCTCGCCCTCGATGGAGTTCGGGCGGGCGCCCACCCCGGGCGACGCGGACCACGACGGTCGCGCCGACGAGGACGGCGCTGACGACCTCAACGCGGACGGGCTCATCACCATGATGCGCATCGCCAACCCCTCGCCCGCCTCGGGCCTGAAGGCGGAGTGGGTCATCGACGACGTCGAGCCCCGCCTGATGCGCAAGCCCAAGACCGAGGAGGGAGAGATCGCCACCCACGCCCTGCTCCTCGAGGGCCTCGACAACGACAGCGATGGCGCGTTCAACGAGGACGGCCCGGGCGGCAGCGCCGGGGGCGGCGTCAACCTCGACCAGAACTTCCCCAGCCACTACGACGAGCACGCCGACGGCGCCGGCCTCTACACCACCAGCGAGCCGGAGACTCGCGCGATCATCGACTGGCTCCTCACCCGCGACAACATCGTCGCCGCCCTCGTGTACGGGCCGCACGACAACCTCGTCAAGACGCCCGCGACCGGTAAGTTCGATCCCTCGGGGCGCATGCCCACCGGGATCGAGAAGGGCGACGAGGCGATGCACAAGGCCATCGGTAAGGCATTCACTGACATCACGGGCATGAAGGAAGCGCCCACCGGCGAGACCGACGGCTCGCTCTGTGGCTACCTCTACTCCGACTTCGGCGTCTGGGCGTTCGCGACGCCCGTCTGGGTTCGCCCGGATCTCGTCAAGCAGGACGACGACGACAAGGAGGACGCACAGGCGGATGACGAGGGCGCCGACGCCGAGGCGCCCGACGAGGCGACACTCCTCCGCGAGCAGGGCGTGCCCGAGTTCATCGTCGAGTTCCTGACCGCGAGCCAGGAGGAGCGGGCGGACATAATGGCCGGGTTCGAGTCGCTCTCCCCCGACGAGCAGGCCAGCCGCATGGAGCAGATGAGCCAGCTGCCCGACGACGTGCGCAA
>JAJDDH010000283.1 GCA_029260415.1 Phycisphaerales bacterium
GGTGGTTGAACGCGATGACGGTGAGCTTTGCCCCCCCACTGCGTCGCTCGCGGCCTTGAACGGCCGCAACTGGCCCCGCGACGGGAGTGCGCTCGGACGCGGAACGAATCGACGCGATGCGATCAGCAGTATGAGCAATCCGCCATCGCGATGTACCAGGGCTGATTCAAGAACGAGGCGGATGAGACTCAGACTCGCTCCCACAGAATCGGCAGTCGCCGAGAATCAGGCGACAATCGCTTCCAATCGACCCTCGCCAGCCCGCCAGCACGGCCAACTGACAGCTGACCGGCGGTGGACCCACTGACCACTGAGCAGGTCCTGGTCGGTTTGGACAACGGCGAACTGGCGCTTCCGCCGGCGACGGCGAGGTGCGGAGGCACACGCTCGTCGAGGTTCTGGATGCGGCGCGCGCCACGCGCGACTTGCTGATGTTGTGACACCAGTTTGCCAGTTGTGCTCGGGGTCCGACCTGAAAGACCGGGCATGGCCGGGCTCCCGGCGGAGGGGACCGAATCAGATTGTTGGCGAGCGCAAACCTCTGTGCATGCCCAGGCGTTGTCCGTCTCTCGGGGCCCCTGGGGACCCGCGCAGGGCTACCGCGGGCTGAGCGTGGCGAGAGGCCGATGCTTGTGGAGGCCAATGAAGAGAGCACCCGTGCAACCGGTGTGGGCCCAAGATGCATTGCCAGTGCTGATCGTTACGACTCGCTATTGCCGTGAACAGGTCATTGCTGCTTTCTGTTGATGTGCATCGTTAGAGACGCCCAGTAGCTCCGCCAGTCTGCGGTGTGTTCGTTCGTGGCGCGCTCCATGTGCAATGACGTGAGCATCCATGCCCCCGCCTCCCCGCCCTGGAACTGGACCGCCCCGTTCTGATCGGTGATCGCTTCTCGAATCTCAGACGGATCCGCCTGGCGTACCGCGACCACACGGAGGCCCGGCGCGGGAGTCCCGTGAAGCAGGACGCGAGCGTGTATTACACCATCAGGCCCAACGGCTCCGAGCACCAGTTCCAACGGCAACCCGACCGCTCGGTCGGCTGGGACTGGAGCGTCACCGATCGTGATGAGCGATTTGGCGCACCTTGAGTACGTTTCTCTGCCGGGCATGTCGGACTCACCCAGTTCTGCGCGTCGCTGGATGATCCCGTCGAGGCCCTCCTCGAGCAGGTACGCTCTGAACCTTCCGGCCTCGAGCATGTTGGTGAACTCCTGGCTGTGGTAGACGAGAATCTGCCCACCGGACCCGCTTGGGCGGGCAAAGCTTGTGGTGTGCCCGTCGAGCCCTCGAATGTCGGTCGTTGCGTCAACGCCAACACACTCGAACCGCTGGATGTACCCGTTGTTGCGGGTGACTGGATCGCCCAGGAAGCGTTCGCCGTGCATGAGCGAAAGGCGGAGCACCTGGTCGGAGTTGATGCTGTACGACTCGGGCTGGATCCAGAACTCGTGAGCGTTGGCATTTCCGAACAGCGCGGCAAGAAGTGTTGAGATGAGGGACATGGTCAGGTTTCGCATCGTGGAATCTCCGTCCATAGAACGTGGGCGTGACACCCGACTCCGCCTGTTTCCGGGCGGGATCGGATCGTGTGAACTCGGGTCAGGGAGTGGCGCCAACGAACGCTTCGAGGAAGCGGATGACATCGGAGTAGTCCACAGCGCCGTCGCGGTTGGTATCGGCGATCTCGAAGTTCGTGAGCGGACCATCCTTGCGGTTGAACGTGCCCGAGTTGGGCGTCGCGGCGTACGGAAACACGCGGTTGTACTCGGCGTCGTTGCTCGCCACGTTGTCGCCCACGACCGTCAGCGGGTCGTAGCTGGGGCCGCTGGCGACGGCGGTGAGCGCGATGTCGACCACATCGTCACCCATGCGGCGCCCGTTGGGCCAGCCGCTGGAAACGCCGCCGGTCGTATCCCCCCCGGCAAACCCGAACCGGCTGAAGCCCTCCTCGCCCGCGAGGGGGACGGGGCCGGTGGTGGTCGCGACGCGGAGCACGTCGGGGATGAACACCGCGACCAGGTCTGCCCGATCGCTGGTGACAAACTCGGTCGAGTACACGAAGTTGATCAGGCCTGCGACCTCGGGGTTCGAGGCGTAGGTGCTGTACTGCGCGTCATCTGCGGGCGCTGAGCCGTTGTAGTTGTCCTTGTCGGCCAGCGCCACGAGCACCTCGTTGAACAACGGGTTGCCCAGGCGGTTGACCTGCACAAAGTCACCCGTCGAGACGGGCGCCCCGCCCGGGGAGAGCAGACGCATCTCGGGGCGGCTGACGGAGGCGTAGACCCCGACGCCGGTCTGCGGCCCAAAGAACGCGTCGTTGTAGGGAAGCCCGGGCAGATCCTTGATGGGGATCTGGACCGCGTAGGTCAGGACGTTGAAGCCCTTGAACCCGTCGACGCCGTTGCCGTCCTGGCCCAGGCCATCTCCCAGCGACCCGTTGTTGTCCAGGATGCGCACGTTGAGCAGGTCGAATACACCCGGAACGTCGGCGAAGAATGAGTCATCACGAGGACCGGCAAAGACGACCTCGTCGCCGCTGGGCGCGGGCGTGATCGCCTGGGCGGTGTACGAGTCGAGCGAGGCCAGATCCGACGCGCCGGAGACAGCCCGCCCGTCCGCGTCGTTGTAGTCCGGGGTGACGTTGGCGCCCACGTTGGGCGGGGCGACCAGCGCATCGTCGACAAGCGGGATGCCGATCCCGGAGGTGGTGCGCCGCACGTTGTAGGTCTGGGTGAAGTTCTGTCGCTCGTCGCCGATGGTGACGATGGGCCCCGCCTCCGTCCCCAGGCCGTACGACAGGATCGTGCTGTCGTTCTTGTACGCTCCGGTGGCCGGAGAGAAGAGGAAGTCGTAGCGGATCAGCTCGCCCCCGGACGTCGGATCGGTGATATGGATGGAGTACCGGGCGTCGGAGCTGAACCGCTCGTAGTGCGGGCCATCACCCGGTTCGGAGAACGGGCGGACGTTGACGATGACATTGAGCACCTCCTCCGAGGGGTCGTCGTAGCGTGTGCCCACGAATGCGTACACGTCCGTCAGGTTCGCCTGCGGGTCGAGCTTGATCAGCGGCGCGTCGCTGTGGCTCGACGCGGTCGCGGTCTTGGTCTCGCTGAGGTACATCCCGCCGGCGGCGGCGACCAGGGCGCTTGCCCCGATGACTATCGCGTGGTTTCGATTCAGTCTCATGGACGGATCCTTTCAAGTGTTCGGCGTGCGCCGGTGTCGTGCCTTCGCACGCGGCGCGAAGGATGATGCCGAAAATGTGGGTTGTGACGCACCATGCTCGGTGCGAACAACAACACCCGCGGTCAAACAGACCCACGGGTGTCATCGTCTCTCCGCCAGTCGGCGTCCCGGGTTGTGCGGAGGGCAGGGTCAGCGCCCTGCGGCCGCGAGTACCGTGCTCAACCGCGCGGCGCGATGCCCGGCGTGATTACTTGCGGCGCCTCCGCGCTCCGCCCACCAGCCCGGCGCTCAGCAGCAGCCCGACGCCCGAGGGCGCAGGAACAACTGTCATCGCCGTGATCAGCGAGCCGGCGCCAACCTCGCCAATCATCGTCGCGGCGCCCGTCGACAGGTCGATGGTCCAGAACGTCGAGCGAGCCAGGTCGTTGTCCTGCACGGTGGCGTACGCCGTCCCGGTGAAACCCGAGATGTCGAAGGTCGCGGTGTCGTTCAGATCAACGCCGAGCGAGCCGACGGTGCCCAGAGCGCCGGCGCTGTTGGCCTGGGTGACGAGGATATCCAGCCCGGTGTCCAGGCCGTAGAGCTGGGTCGAGGTGGCGCCCGCGACGCTGTTGGTGTAGGCGGAGGCGGTGACGTTGGGGTCCATGCCCTCGTTGATGTCCCCTGCGCCGTAGAACAGGCTCGTCACGCCCGTCGCGGTCCCGTCGTTGGGGTTGAGCACGAGGTTCTGGTTGGCCTCGGACACGACGCGGATGCGGTCGATCACGGGGTTGAAGTCGAAGCCAAAGGACGACCCGTTGAGCCCCGGGCTGAACCCACCCGCGCCCACGAGCGATGCGGCGCCCGAGTTCGTGTCGATGGTGTACAGGTTGTTGAAGCTGCCCACGGCGAACATCTGCCCGGTCGCGGGGCGGAAGTCGATGCCGCAGATCTGCTCGTTGCTGGCCAGGCCCGAGATCGCGACGCCGCTGAGGACGTTCGTCGGGGCGGCGGTGTCCCAGGTGATGAGCGTCTGGTTCTGGGTGACGCCGAACACGGTCTCGCCGGCAGTGGCGTTTGCTGCGCCAGCCGCGGCGACGATCGCCGTGATGATGCCAAACTGTTTTCTACGATGTGTGAGCATGGGTGATCTCTCTCGAAGTTTGGAGTCAGACACACCCCCCCGGACCTCCGGCCCGAGTTCTCCAGGTGTTCTTCCGTCCTTCGGGGGTCGTGCCCAAAAGGTTTTTGCTCTTTCAGAAACCGGCAAGGGTCGGCGTTCGATACAGTGAGCGTGTACCAGGAGCGTCGCTGATCGTGTCCACCATCCTTCAACGAGTTGCCGCGGGAGAAGAGGGCGCGGTCGTTGAGTGCGTGGACGAGTACGGGGGTCTCGTCTGGCGCCTGGCCCGCAGATACCTCAACCGAGCCGATGGCGAGATTGAGGACGCGGTGCAAGAGGTCTTTGTCGCGCTCTGGATCGCGGCGGATCGCTTCGACCCCGAGCGCGGCTCCGAGCCCGCGTTTGTTGCGACGCTCGCCCACAGAAGGCGCACCGACTACCAGCGCCGCGTGACTTCGCGCCGGCGCAATGAGCGGGCTGCGGGGCGCGAGACTCAGTTCGCCGGCTCGGACACAGACATGATGCAGCTCGCTGAGGACAGCGGGCGCATGATCGGACGCCTTGAGGATCTCCCCGAGGAGGAGCGGCGAGCCGTCTGGATGTCCACCTACCAGGGCATGACTCAGAGCCAGATCAGCGAGGCAACCGGCGCTCCATTGGGAACCGTAAAATCCCGCTTGCGTCGCGGCATGCGCCGGCTCTGTGAAGCCTTTTCGTCCGACGCTGTCGGAGCTGGACCGGGGGGGAAACGATGAACTCACGCCACCCCGAACATCATGACCGCTTTCTCGAGTTGCTGAGTGACGAGCGCCTGGGCGCTCTGGCGCCGGAGGATCGGGGCGAGCTCGAGCGCCTGGTTGCCGAGGGCGCTGATCCTGGCGAGTTCGACCGGGCGCTGGGTGAGCTGCTTGTCGCGCTTGACGCCGCGGATCCGGACCAGGGCGAGCCACCGTCTGTCCTGCGAGACCGGTTGATCGCGCACGGGAGAGCCGTAGTCGCGCCCTCAAAGGTGGCGGGAACGCTGCCTCCACCCTCGAGCACGGTCGGTTGGGGATGGGCGGCCGCCGCGGTAGTGCTCATCGCTGGCTCGATCGCTGTGACCATGCTCGTTTCGACGCAGCGTCGTAGCGCCGAGCAGCTGGATCAGTCACGTGCCACGATCGCGAGCCTCGAGTCGCGGATCAGCCAGAACCAGGCGATCCTCACCAGCGCAGAGCAGCGCCTCGATGAGATGCGCACGCGGCTGGACGCGAGTGGGCAGGCCGTGACGGATGCGGAGCGCGCCCTGGCTGATGCGGCGATGCGTGAGCTCGCGCTCGGACGCAAGCTGGCGCAAGCGACGAGCAACCTGGACGACGCGCGCCTGACCATCGCCCGCTATGAGCAGCCACAAGATCCGGCGGAACTTAAGGCAAACCGCGAGCAGCTGCTCGAAGTGCCCGACACCATCCGCATCGCGTGGGCGCCGTTTGACCTACCTGACAAGCCCGCCGAGCAGGGCGACGTGACGGGTGATGTCGTCTGGAACGACGAGCTCGAGACCGGCTATCTCCGCTTTGTCGGTCTTGTGGTCAACGATCCAAGTGTTGAGCAGTACCAGGTCTGGGTCATTGACGAGCGTGGCATGGAGCAGAAGGTCAGCGGCGGGGTCTTTGACGCCACTGCACAGGGCGAGGTCATCGTCCCAATCCGGCCGGGCATCGATGTTCGGCGTGTCGCCCTGTTCGCGATCACCATTGAAGAGCCGGGTGGTACCTGGGTGCCCGATCTGTCCAGGCGGGTGGTCGTCGCGCCGCGATAGGGGGCTGTCCTTGCTTCTCGTACAGTTCTTCGCGCAGAGAAATCAGACTGATCTGGCATTGACCTCGTCAGATTCGCAGTTGCAACTTGAGTGCGCCGGCCCGCGGTGATCGCGGAGCTGGTCGCGCTCCTGATGCAGAATCTGCTTTCAGCTTCGGCGGGTGGACGAACTTGTCACAGTTGGCTGATCTGCGTCACGACGAGCGTCAAACTCTGCGGGGGTTCTCCGTCTCCGCTGCTCGGGGGTCGCTGGGAGCCGCCGGCGGTCTGAGCGCTCGCGAGATGAACGCACGTAGAGGCCGGTATTCGCCCGCCTCTTGGCGCTCACACTTCGATCGAATGAGAACCATCTGATGAGTGGGCATCAAATGGTCTTGAATGCCCCTGCTCTGCGCGGCCTGAGCACTACGCAGGCGAGCTGGATATCGTAGCTGGCCCGCTGCGATCCCTCGCCGAACAAGAACTGTCCCCGGAGCGATGCTTGCTGCTATGCCCCCACTGCTGACTGCTCGAAACTTGACGAAGGTCTATCCCGCGAAGACGCTGTTCGAGGGCGTGTCAATCCATGTCGAGGACGGCGAGCGCATTGGGCTCATCGGGCCGAACGGGAGTGGCAAGACAACGCTGATGAAGGTCCTCGCGGGCGTCATCACGCCAGATGCGGGCGAGATCGTGCGGATGCGTGGGGTGAGGTCGGCCTATGTCGATCAGGACGATCGGTTTGCGGATGATGCCACGCCTCTCTCGGTTGTCCAAGAGGCCCTGGATAATGATCACGATCCTGGTATGGATGCCACGACACGCGCTTCGATCACACTCTCGAAGCTGGGCTTTACCGACCTGCGACGATCTGTGGCCACGCTATCGGGTGGGTGGCGCAAGCGGCTCTCGCTGGCCAGAGCGCTCGCTCAGGACCCCGACGTCCTGATGCTCGATGAGCCGACGAACCATCTCGACTTGGAGGGCGTGTTGTGGCTCGAAAGATTCGTCCAGCAAGCGTCGATCGCGATGATCTTCGTGACGCACGATCGGCGTTTCCTGGAGAACACCGCGACGCGCATTATCGAGCTCTCGGCGGCCTACCCGGGGGGCGCCTTCGAAGCCGTGGGAAACTACAGCGAGTTCGTCAGGCGGAAGGGAGCGTTCCTCGACGCCCAGAGGGCGGCGCAGTCAAGCATCGCCGTCCGGGTCCGTCGCGATACCGCCTGGTTGCAGCAGGGGATCCAGGGACGCCAGACCCGGAACAAGACCCAGGTCGACGCGGCCGCCAGTCGGCGCGAGGAGCTGAAAGCGACCACGGACCGCAACCTGGCGCCCTTGCGCACGACACAGATTGCTTTCCATGCGACCGAGCGCAAGACCAAGAAGCTGTTGGCACTCCGCGGCGTGTCCAAGTCGATGGGAGACAAGCGGCTCTTTGAATCGCTGGACCTCAAGCTGACGCCAGGCCAGCGGATCGGTCTGATGGGCGTGAACGGCTCGGGCAAGACGACGCTCATGCGATTGATGTCGGGGGATCTCCAGCCAGACTCGGGGACCATCGAGCGGGCCGA
>JAJDDH010000284.1 GCA_029260415.1 Phycisphaerales bacterium
GTCATGCGCGCCCAGAGTTTGCTCGTCGGAAGTGTTCTCGCCCTCGCCTCGTCGCCCGCGCTCGCGGGGGAGGACGCGCCCGGCGCGTGGTGGCACGAGGCCGTGTTCTACCACGCGTTCGTGCGCTCGTTTGCCGACTCAACGACGGGCCCGCTCGCGGGCGACGGCATCGGCGACCTGCGCGGCATGATCGAAAGGCTCGACTACCTCAACGACGGCGACCCCGAGACCGACACCGACCTGGGCGTGACCGCGATCTGGCTCATGCCAGTCTTCGAGTCGCCCAGCTACCACGGGTACGACATCACCGACTACAAGCGGATCGACCCCGACTACGGGACCAACGAGGACTTCAGGCAGCTCGTCGAGGCGTGCCACGAGCGGGGCATCCGCGTGATCCTGGACATGGTGATCAACCACTGCTCGTGGGAGCACCCGTGGTTCCGCGAGTCGGTCGATCCGGACTCGCCCAGGCACGACTGGTTCGTGTGGGAGCGGGTCCCGCCCACGGGCGAGGGCGCGCCGGACCACGAGGTCTGGCACGACAAGTTCATGAGCCAGAACGGGCTGCTGTACTACGGGTGGTTCTGGCACGGCATGCCCGACTTCAACGCGCGCAGCGCCGGCGCGACGGAGGCGATGTACGACCTGTCGCGCTACTGGATCGACGAGATGAACGCGGACGGGTACCGCCTGGACGCGATCAAGCACCTGGTCGAGGACGGCGTCGTCTGGGCCAACACCGACGAGACGTTCGCGTGGCTCGAGACGTACAACGCGTACCTCAAGTCGATCAACCCCGAGTGCTTCACAGTGGGGGAGATCTGGGACGACACCGACGTCGTGATGCGGTACATCCCCAAGAGCGTGGACTCGGCCTTTGAGTTCACGACCTGCTTCGCGACGGCCGAGGCGTTGAACTCAGAATCGGCGGCGCCCATCGCGACGGCGCTGCAGAACGCGTGGGACGCGTACGACCGGGGGCTGTACGCCTCGTTTATCGGGAACCACGACATGGACCGGGTGCGCTCGCGCCTGTGGGGCAGCGAGGCCAAGTGCCGGGCCGCGGCGACGATCCATCTGACCTCGCCCGGGGTGCCGTTTATCTATTACGGGCAGGAGATCGGGATGGTGGGCGTCAAGCCCGACCCGGACCTGCGCACGCCCATGCAGTGGACGGGCGACCCCGAGCGGACGGGCTTCACAACCGGCACACCCTGGCGGGCGGTCAACCCGGACGCGCCGGGGGTGAACATCGAGCGGCAAGAAGCCTCGCCCGGTTCGCTCCTGAGCCTGTACAAGTCGCTCATCCGCCTGCGTCAGGAGAACCCGGCGCTCGGGCGGGGCAGCTTTGAGCTGGTCGAGACGGGCGACGAGCGGGTGCTGGCGTACCTGCGCGAGGCGGACGGGCAGCGGGTGCTGGTGGTCGTGAACGTCTCGGGCGACGAGATCCGCGAAGGGTGGGGGATCGACGCGGGGGCGATGGGCGTCGAGCCTGGCGCGGGGCTGCGGGAGCTGGTCCACGGCGTGCTCGTCCACTGGCCCGCGCGGGCGGGTCGGGGCGATTGGACGCCGCTCGGGCGGTTGAGCCCGTACACGGGGTACGCGGTGGAGATCGGCGGCTGATCGACCGCCGCGGGGCGTCCCCTATAGTCCTGCCCGCAGCCTTTCAGGAGCCCGATGTGCCGTACACACTTCAGCCCGAGCAGGGCCTCACGCCCGACGCCGACAAGACGGACTACCTCTCCGGGCACGTCGATACCGGCGACCGGTGGGTCCTCAACTTCGGGCCCCAGCACCCCGCGACGCACACCACGCTGCGGCTGGTGCTCGAGCTCGACGGCGAACGGATCGCCCGGTGCACGCCGCACATCGGGTATCTGCACTCGGGCTTCGAGAAGCTGGGCGAGCACCTGGATTACAACCAGTACGTGACCATCGTGTCGCGGATGAACTACCTGAGCCCGATCAGCAACGACATCGCGTGGCACCACGCCGTGGAGAAGCTCTTCGGGATCGACATCACGCCCCGCTGCAAGGTGCTGCGGACGATCATGGCGGAGATGGGGCGGATCCAGGACCACCTGCTGTGCGTGGGCGCCGCGGGGCTGGACCTGGGCGCGTTCACGGGCTTCCTGTTCGCGTTCAACCCGCGCGAGCGGATCTACGACATCGTCGATTACGTCTCGGGCCAGCGGTTCCACCCGGACTGGACGCGCGTGGGCGGGCTGATGAAGGACCTGCCCGACGAGGAGACCTTCAAGCGGATGGTCAAGTCGTTCCTGCACGACGACTGCTCGCAGGCGATCAGCGAGGTGGACGGGCTGCTCAGCCGGAACCGGATCTTCATCGATCGCACCCGCAACGTCGGCGTGCTGAGCAAGGAGGCCGCGATCGGCTGGAGCGCGACGGGCCCGATCGCCCGGGCCTCGGGCGTGGTGCGCGACCTGCGCAAGGACGAGCCCTACCTGTGCTACGCGGACAACTGGGACGGGCAGGGCGCCGAGGCGGTGAAGTTCTCCGTGCCCATCAGCGAGGAGGGCGACGTGTACGCCCGCTTCCAGGTGCGCATGGAGGAGATCAAGCAGTCGATCAGCATCATCGACCAGCTGATCGACAACATCCCGGGCGGCGACGTCAACGTCTTCGCCGACTCCAAGATGGTCAAGCCCGACAAGAGCCAGGTGTACGGCTCGATCGAGGGCCTGATCCAGCACTTCGAGCTGGTGATGAGCAACCGGGGCTGGGAGCCCCCGATCGCGGAGGTCTACGGCGCCCAGGAAACCGCCAACGGCGAGCTGGGCTACCACGTCGTGTCGGACGGGTCACCCCGCCCGTGGCGCGTGCGGACGAGGCCACCGAGCTTCATCAACTACCAGCTGATGGCGCCGCTGATCGAGGGGCACATGCTCGCGGACGTGGTGGCGGTGCTGGGAAGCCTGAACATCGTGGCTGCGGAGCTGGATCGCTGAAAATCGCTTGGGCCGCTATGGGCCTCAAGGTACGCTCGACCCGGCCCGCTGGTGGGCCAGGGGAGAGCGTGATGCGTGTGAAAGCTGCAATGTCCGTGGTGTTGGTCTGGGCGATTGGGATGCTGGCGTCGCCGGCCCACGCTCAGTTCATGAAGCTCTCGGGTGGGTTCTCGACCAACGCCGACTTCTTCGGGGGCGAGAACCAGTTTGGTGGCTGGGTCGGGGCGTTCGATGACGATGAGCCGATCTTCCCGCCCAACTACGCAACGGCGCAGTTCGAGATCTTCTTCGACCCGGGGCTCGCGCCCGTCGCGGCGGAGGGCATGCTCTCGGTGCACGAGATCGCCGACGCGATGATCATCCTCACGCACAGCGTGGACGGGCGATTGGAGCGAGAGACGATCCGCATGGGCGACCTCGGGGTCAGCGCCGCGATCGAGTACTCGCTGTACATCGCGACGTTCCGTGTGACGTACAACGGCGGGATCTTCGCGGTGCACCTCGACGGACTGAACCATGAGTTCGATCCGTTCCCGGGCGTGCTTCCCGCGAACAACCTCGAGTACATCGCCCAGCCGCGGGTGCAGCTGGCGACCGACGAGGGCGAGTTCATCGACGGGGCGATCCACGCAACAAACCTCGGGTACCGCGTGGACTTCGTTTCCGAGCTGCCACCGAACGACATCCAGGGGTGCTCGGTCGCGGACATCGCGGCGCCGTTCGGCGTGGTGAACTTCGACGACGTGCTGGCGTTCCTGACGACGTTCGGCGAGGGCTGCGAGTAGCGCTACCTCGACGCCCGCTCCGCGAACCGCACCATCTCAGGCGTCAGGCGCCTGGCGACGAGCCACCAGCTCCACCCGCGCTGGGCGGCCTGGATATTGAGCCCGACGGCGACCAGCTCGCCCGACTCCGTTTCCCGGTAGACCGGCCCGCCCGAGAAGCCCTTGGGCGCAAAGTCGTGGGGCCAGCGCATCCAGATCAGCTCGTCAGAGGTCTCCCGGTCGGGCGGGGGCTCGACGACGCGCAGGCGGAGGGTGCGGATGGAGCGGTCCTCGGGGGCGCTCTCGAAGTCCTCGCGGAGCAGGCCGACGGTGAACAGCTCGTCGCCGATCGTGGGGGCGTAGGCCGTGTCGATGGGGGTGACGCAGGCGAGCGGGGCGGGGTCGGCGCGGTTGGCGCGGTAGAGGACCGCCCAGTCCTGCTCGGCGGGGCGGTCGTCCCCGCGGGCGCCGGGCGGGAAGGCGAGGGCCAGATCGACCGAGGCGCCCGTCGAGTAGCGGGTGATGGAGATGTGGGCGCCGGGCGGGGCGTCGTCCACGACGTGGGCGGCGGTCAGGCCCCAGTCCCGGGTGACGAAGAAGCTCGTGCCCGCGCCCGTGACCGAGGTCAGGGGCAGGACGCAGCCCGAGCGGGCCCGCAGGTGGAGCATCTGGTCGCTGCTGATGGGCAGCACGCGCGTGCAGCCCGTGAGCAGCAGCAACGCGAGGCACAGGACCGCCCCGCGGCCTCCCGTTCGATCGGTCTGGGGGCGGGGGCGCATCTGGCGGAGTGTAGACTGACAGGGCACGGGCGCCATCACCCATTCTCCCCGACGAGGGCTCTTCATGCGATCGACACGAGCGATAGGACGACTCTCCCTCGCGCTGCTCATCGCCGCCCTGGGCGGGTGCGGGGGGCAGTACCGCGTGGAGCTGAGCAACGAGAGCGGGCGGACCGCCGTAGCGAGCGTGACCCACGGCGGGGGTTTCGACGGCAGCCGCACGCTGGCGACCAAGGCGGTCCCCAGCGGGGAGACGGTCGAGCTGGGCCCATTCCAGGCGCCCGGGTTCGAGGGGGTGCGGATCTCGGTGACGCGTCCGGGCGACGTGGGGGCGATGCCGACAGAGACGAGACTCCGACGGGGATACAACGCGTTCGTGATCGAGGCGGGGGGCGTGGACAGCTGGGAGGCGGTCGTGCTCAGGCGTGTCGAGTAGGGGCGGGTCGAATAGGGCGGGGACGGACCTTAGAGTCTGGCTCCCCGAGAGCAGTCCTGGAGGCCTTCATGGCGTGGATCAGCAAGCAGTCCGGAACCAGCGAGGTCGAGCGCCGCGCCGAGCCCTACCTCACCGACGCGATGCAGGCCACGCTCCGCGAGGAGTACCTCCCGCGCTTCGAGAAGACGCACGGCGCCCTGCTGCCCGCGCTGCACATGATCCAGCATGAGTACGGCTGGGTCCCGCCCCAGGCGATGCTCGAGATCGGTGAGTTCCTCGGGCTGCCCCCGAGTGAGGTGCTCGACACCGCCAGCTTCTACGAGGAGTACTGGACCAACCGCAAGGGCGAGTGCCTGGTCTCGGTCTGCCGCTCCATCGCGTGCGAGTTCTGCCAGGCGACGGCGGTCACCGAGCGGATCAAGGAAGTCCTCGACATCGACGTGGGTGAGACGACCGATGATGGCAAGTTCACGCTCGTGGAGCTCGAGTGCCTGGGCGCGTGCGGGACGGCGCCGGTGGCGCTGATCGACGAGGACCTGCACGAGAACGTCACGCCCGACAAGATCGCGCAGCTGCTCGAGCAGAAGCGCAGCGGGACGTACACCAAGGGCGGGACGGGCGCGGAGCACCATCAGCGCTGAGCGCTGGATTCGATCGCGCCCTCCAGGATCGCCTCGGCCAGCTCGTCGGGGCGTTGGCTGCCGATCATGTAGCGCTTGTCGCCCGCGGTGATGGCGACGCCCCGGTCGCCGAAGACGTTGAGC
>JAJDDH010000285.1 GCA_029260415.1 Phycisphaerales bacterium
CACGGTGTAGTCGAGAATCTCGCCCACGATGTCGGCGCTGACGACGTAGATGGGCACGAAGGGCACGCCCGCGGCCTTGGCCAGCAGGGCCGTGGTTCCCAGCGCCTCCTGGGCGTCGGGGTCGTCCTCGATGCGGGGCGCCTTGCCCGGCTGCATGTCCATCACACGCATCGTGCGCACGAAAATCGCGAACAGCGTCGCCTTGCGCCGGCGCGACAGGTCCACGGCGAACTCGGACTGGTACCGGCCGCGGGCCGCGAGCATGATCTTGGGCTGGCTCGGATCGATCGACAGCGGGGCCTCGTGCTCCATCTCCGCCAGCCAGCCCTGGATGGGCTCGGGGATCGGCTCGGGCGCCCCCGCGGTGATGAACTTTCTGCTGGCCCGCAGCGCCAGCACGCTGCCCACGACCCCGCTCGCGAAGATCGTCGCGTTGGGCTTGGTCACCACGATCGTCAGCGTGATCGAGAGCAGGAACAGGCCCAGCGCCCACATCGCGACGCGGGACTTGGGCCCGATCTCGAGCTTCTTGTTGATGGCGCAGGACATCACCGTGGACGTGATGGCGCCGCAGACCCCGATGATGTACAGCTCCGCCAGCTTCTCCGGGCGGCGTTCGACGAGGACGATGGCGATGGACAGCACGACGGACGCGATCAGCGCGACCCAGGGGACGCCCGAGTAGTTGAGCTTGGTGACGGGCTTGGGCAGCTCGCGGTCCTGGCCCATCGCGAACAGGACGGAGACCATCGCCATGATCGCGGTGTTGGTGGCGCTGAGCAGCAGCAGCCCGAAGACGATCGCGGCGGTCTTGCCGAAGATCGCCCCGCCCGTCGCGCCCAGCGCGTTCTCGCCCGCTGTGCGGGCGATGACCTCCATCGCGGTGTTCTTGATCTCGTTGGAGGCCGCGACGGCTTCGGGGGTGAGGTCCGTCGCGGAGGCCAGCGGGGCCGCGGCGTCCTTGAGCGCCGGGATCGCCAGGAACATGGCGACCATCACCACACCGAAGATCATGTTCAGGCCCACCACCTCGATGAGCACGGGCCAGATGGTCCGCTTGGCCTCGCGGTCCACGGGCTGCTTCATCAGCCCGGTCATGTTGGCGACCGCCTCGACGCCCGCCAGGGCCAGGACGATCTGGGTGAAGTCGGTCCAGTGCGACCAGAGGCTCCGGTCCAGGTCGAGGTGGATGTGCGACAGCCCCTCGGGCAGGTAGGGCAGGCTCATCAGGGCCATCACCCCAGAGACACCCAGCGCGGCGAACGCGATGACCAGGGCAAAGGCCCCGGCGCTCTTGGCGCCCAGCCAGTTGACCCCACCGACAAAGATAATGATGAGAACCGCCAGGACGACGAGGACCGGGCCGTCGTGAGCGCCGAAGTAGTGGAGGGCCTCGACGACGGAGATCGCCGCGGTGATGAGGTACCCGCACAGGAGCAGCGTGGCGCCGACGACGGAGAAGGTCGGGCTGAGCTGGCGGGCGGCGGTGTACACGCCCCCGCCGTCGGGGAAGCTGCGGCAAACGATGGTGTACGCCCAGGCGACGGCGCCCATGAGCAGAGCGATGGCCAGCAGGTAGAAAGGCGTCTCGGCGGAGGTGAAGAAGAAGGCCAGACCCAGGACATACAGGCGGCTCGTGCCCCAGTCGCCGTAGAGCAGCGGGCCCGCATGGAACCACTTGAGTGTTCTGGGTCTGCTTTGGGTGACGAGCATCGACGAAGCCCCGGCGTCCCGGCGGGCGCCGGGCTGAGCGGAAAGCCTATCCAAGAATCGGGTCAGATCGAGTCGGTGGGCTGGTTCTCGGTCCGAACCAGGAGGCGGATCGGCCCGGTGCGGAACGAATCGGTTTGACAGGGTGTCCGGGCGGATCTAGCTTGCCCGTGGTCTCGTACCTTTATTCAGAACGCGATGAGCGAAGACGCACGCGAAATTGATCCCAGCAAGACAACACCCATCGACCCCGGGGGCTCGGGGACGCGGGCGATGGGCGTGCCCCCGGACGGACCCAAGAGCGTCGAGGAGACCGAGAAAAGTCTCCAGGACGCGACCAAGGGCGGGACGAATATCGACACGCTCGTGGGGCGGATGGTCATCGAGCAGGGGCTCGCCACGCCCGAAGAGGTCAAGCACTGCCTCGAGATCCGGCGCTCGGGCGACGACGATGACGACGAGTCGAACAAGTCGCTGATGCACCTGCTCGTCGAGCGGGAGTACGTGACCAACCGTCAGCTGGCCCGCCTGCGCGAGATCCTCGAGGCCGAGCGGGAGGGGCAGAAGATCCCGGGGTACAAGGTGCTCGGGGAGCTGGGCGCCGGGGCGATGGCCAAGGTCTACAAGGCCAAGCAGGTGCGACTGAACCGCGAGGTCGCGATCAAGGTCCTGCCCAAGAAGTACTCGCAGAACGCGCAGTTCATCGAGCGGTTCTACGCCGAGGGGCGTGCCGCGGCCCAGCTGAATCATCCGAACATCGTGCAGGCGTTCGACGTGGACAACACGGGCGAGACGTACTTCTTCGTGATGGAGTACGTCGCGGGGCGGACGGTGCACGACGACATCCAGGCCCACAAACGGTACGTCGAGGGCGAGGCGATCGACATCGTGATCCAGGTCGCCGAGGCGCTCGAGCACGCGCACAGCAAGGGCCTGATCCACCGGGACGTCAAGCCCAAGAACGTGATGATCACCCACGAGGGCGTGGTCAAGCTGGCGGACATGGGCCTGGCCCGGGCGGTCTCGGACAAGGAGGCCGCCGAGGCCGAGAAGGGCAAGGCCTTCGGCACGCCCTACTACATCAGCCCCGAGCAGATCCGCGGCGAGGTCGAGATCGGCCCCCCCGCGGACATCTACTCGCTGGGCGCCACGCTCTACCACATGGTCACCGGGTCGGTCCCCTACGAGGGCAAGAACCCCTCGGCGGTCATGCACAAGCACCTCAAGGGCGAGCTGGTCGCCCCCGACCACGTCAACCCGAAGCTCAGCGCCGGGATCAGCGAGGTCATCGAGATGATGATGGCCCGCAACCCCAAGAAGCGGTACCCCAACTGCACCGACCTGCTGGTCGATCTCCGGGCGATCAAGAAGGGCGAGCTGCCCCCGATCGCCCACAAGGACGTGCTGCCCGAGTCGGACCTCGCGTCGCTGGCGGCGGCGGAGGCCGGGGCGGGGGGGGTCGGGGACATCCCCAC
>JAJDDH010000286.1 GCA_029260415.1 Phycisphaerales bacterium
TGATCTGCCCTCGTTGCCGCGGGGCATTGATCTCGCGGGGACGGTTCTCAGCGTCACGTGTGTCGAGGCGGGGCTGGTGCTCGTTGATGTGCAGGATCCGATCACGCCTGTCATCCTTGCGACGCTCGACACGGGCGGGAGCGCCAGCGACGTCGAGGTCCAGGGTGATCTTGCTTACGTTGCTGATGGCGACAACGGATTGGTGATCGCGGATATCTCGGACCCGTCGAACCCGGCGCTGGTCGGTCATGTGGACACGCCCGGGGTCGCCGCGGATGTCGCGGTGCGCGGGTCGGTGGCGCTGGTGGGTGATCAGTTCGAGGGCGTGCAGGTGATCGACGTAAGCGACCCGGGTTCGCCCGCGATCGTCGGGAGCTACGCGTCGTCGGGCGCGGTCTCGGATGTCGCGGTAGACGGAGACATCGCGTACTACACCGAGTTCTCATCCGGGCTGACGGTGCTGGACATCAGCGACCCGTCATCGCCCCAGTTCGTTGCCTCGGTAGGCGAGGGGAACTGGCTCGCGCGCGGGGTGGCGCTCTCGGGTCGGCGCGCGGTCGTCGCCCTGCGATCTGCGGCCGGGCTGGTCTCCCCATTGTTTGCGACCGTTGATATCAGTGACCCGGCTCAGGCGCAGGTCATCGGGTATGAGTTTGGCAATGGTGTTCCAGATCCGATTGTTGTTTCGGGAGGGCGGCTCTACGCGGGCAGTGGCGTCATTTCAGTGGGCGGCGGTGACCCCCTGCTGATCTATGACATCGTGTGCGATGAACAATGCAACCCCGCGGACCTGGCCCCGGCGTTCGGCGAGTTCAACTTCGATGACGTGCTGGCGTTCCTGGTCGCGTACGGGTCGTGTGAGCCAGCGGCCGACTTTGCCGAGCCCCAGGGGGTCTGCGATTTTAACGACGTGCTGGCCTTCCTAGACCTCTTCCTGCTCGGGTGCGGTGGATAGGAACAACCTGGATGTAACTCTCGAACTCTGGGGACGGCTCCGGTAGTCTGGGGGGGAACCCGGCACCGGAGAACCCCCATGACATCGAACGGAACACTCACGGTCCTGCTGTCGGCGGGCTTGTGCGTCCCCTGCCTCGCCCAGGACCAGATCGAGATCAGCCCCGACGGGCGGGCGATCGTGACGGGGGCGCCCCCCGCGAGCGACGGCGGGAGTGTGCTGCTGGGCTCGGGGGTGCCGTTCCTCGCGATTCCGGACATGACGCTGGAGCTGCGCCGCCAGGTGGGCGGGCTGAAGGTCGCGGACATGAACGGGGACGGGCTCAACGACATCGTCGTGGGGTGCTACATCTCCAACAGCTTCCCGCCGTACGAGGACTGGCACGATTTCATCCTGTACAACGACTATGCGAACGAGGCGAGCGACCTGGGCGCCTGGCCCGTGTGGCTGTCCGACAACCAGACGCACACGGGCGACGTGCAGGTGGGCGAGGTTGATGGTCTGCCCGGGCTCGAGCTGGTGACCGTGCATGGGTCGTTGACGGCCGGCTCGGTGCGCATCTATGCGGGCGCTCCGGGCGGGCCCGAGACGACGGCGTCGTACGTGAGCTCGACGCCCCAGAACGTGTGGGGGACGTCGGGGCTGCTGGTGGACCTGGACAACGACGGGGATCTGGATCTGGTGACCGCCAACCAGGGGGTGTCGCCCAACCCGTTCCGCCCGATGTACCAGTTCGAGAACGAGGGCGGGGTGATGAACCCGGTCCCGGTGTGGCAGTCGAGCGAGCAGTCGATCCAGGGCGGGCTGTCGGCCGCGGACCTGAACGATGACGGGTTCATGGACGTCGGCGTCTCGAAATGGGTGAACTTCGAGAGCGGGATCTACTGGAACAACGCGGGCACGCTGGACGTGGACCAGGGCGTGTTCATCGGGAACACGGAGGACGAACGCGGGACGGTCCTGGCGGACTTTGACATGGACGGGTCGATCGATCTGGCGGTGGGCGGCGACCCGACACGCTGGTACCGGTTGGACGGGGTTTCGCTGACCAGCCAGTGGATCTCCAGCCCGCCCTTCAGCTCGGCGCCGCAGGACATGGTCAGCCACGACGTGGACGGCGACGGCGACCCGGACCTGGCGGAGATCATCTTCTCCGACGGGCGCGCGCACATCTACCAGAACAACGGGGGCGTGCTCGACACCAACCCGACGTGGACGTTTGACGCGAGCGAGGTGGGCACCGCGATCGCGTTCGGTGATATCAACGGCGACGGGCTTGATGATCTGGTAACCGGGTACTCGGGCGATACGTGCGTGCGGGTGTTCCTGGCGCAGGCGTCCCCGGCGTGCGCCGCGGACCTGGCGCCCCCATTCGGGTCGCTGGACTTCTCGGATGTCGTCGCGTTCCTGGGCGCGTTCGCCGCGATGGACCCGCTGGTGGACTTTGCCGAGCCGATCGGGGTGTTCGATTTCAGCGACGTGATCATCTTCCTCGCGATCTATGGCGGCGGGTGCCCATAACGTCGGGATCGGTCGCGCGGACCCCGGGCAAGGGGCTTGTGCGGGGCTCGCGGGGGGCGGTACAGTCGCCCGCTGGTCATGTTGTGCGCCCGGACGGGCAATGGAGAGGTTCACGTGAAGC
Organism: Phycisphaerales bacterium; assembly: GCA_029260415.1. Lineage (GTDB taxonomy): Bacteria > Planctomycetota > Phycisphaerae > Phycisphaerales > UBA1924 > JAJRXR01. The sequence continues at coordinate 2,598 of JAJDDH010000286.1, forward strand.
GATGGCACGCGGTTGTTGTTCTGGCGATGGGTACGGCGATCTCGGGCGCGGAGACGCCCCCCCCGACGGGTGACGCGGGGTACGCCGATGCGGGGAACGTGTACTTCCGCGACGACGAGCTGACGCAGATCACGGTCACGATGGACCAGATGGATCTGGAGGCGATGATCGCCGACCCGTTCAACAACACGTACCGCCCGTGCGTGGTCCACATCCTGAACTCGCAGGTCGATGAGATGGTGCTGGACGTGGCGATCCGCCCGCGCGGCAACACGGCCCGGGGCGCGACGAAAAAGTCGTGGAAGATCAAGTTCAACGAGTTTGTGCCCGGGCGCGAGGTGCACGGGCTGGAGAAGCTCAACCTCAACGGGCACCAGAACGACCCCTCGGTCGTGCGCGGCAAGCTGGCGTGGGACGTGTACAACGCGTTCGGCGTGCCCTCGCCGCGGGCGTCGATGGCGCGGCTGGTGATCAACGACGGGTCGCTCGTGGACGACGTGTACGCCAACGTGGAGCAGATCGACGACGAGTTCCTGGCCGCGTGGTTCGGTGACGACACGGGCAACCTGTACCAGTGCACCTACAAGGGCGAGCGTGCGGACCTGCGTTTTGTCCCGCCCGGGGACGCCGCGGCGTACGCCACGCTGGGCACGCCCACGTACGAGCTGGAGAACGACAGCGGGATGCTCCAGCACGCGGATCTGGCTGCGTTTATCGCGTTCATCGAGGACAGCGACGACGCGACGTTCGCCGCGGAGATCGTCGACCGCTTCAGCGTGGACAACTTCCTGCGCGCGATGGCGGTGGACTGCGCCAACGGGCACTGGGACAACCTGTGGTACGGGGCCAACAACTACTTCCTGTACGTGAACCCCGACTCGGGTGTGGTCGAGTACATCCCGTACGATCTGGATAACTCGTACGGGATCGATTTCTTCTCGACGGACTGGGCGAGCCGCCCGCCCGAGACGTTCGGCGATGGTGGGTTCGGCTGGGATTTCTCCAGCCCGTTCGGCGGGGGCGCCGAGCCGCCGCTGGTGCGCCGGATCTTCGAGATCGACGCGTACCGGGACCAGTACTTCAGGTACATCCGCGAGCTGGTCGGGGCGGTGGGCGAGCCCGCGGACCCGGTGGAGACTGGCTACCCCGACACGGACGGTGACGTGTTCCTCGCGCTCACGGACCCGCACTTCGACATCCTGGGCGTGTCGCTGGCCAATGACGAGGACGCGCTGCTGGCTTCGGTGCAGGTCGCTGGGCCGATCGACGTGGGCGGCGCGACGGATCAGGCGCGGATCGTGTTTTTCTTCGACACCGGTCCGGGGGGCTCGACGACGAACCCGTGGGGGCGGGAGATTGTCACGCCTGTCAACGCGGACTACTTCCTGGGCTCGTGGACCGACAACGGCGGCGGGTTCCTGCTCTACGAGTGGAACGGCGGCTGGGACCTGATCCACGCGAGCTTCGACAACCCCGGGGGGATCGATCAGGACCTGAGCGACACGGCGCTGGGCGTTGCCCGCTACCGGGTCCCGCTGGCCCGTCTGGGGCTGACGGACACGGACAGCTTCGACTTTGATGTCGTCACGACAAACGACCGGGGCGTGGGCTTCGAGCCTGGGCTGGATCACCTCTCCAACCCGGCGCCCGCGACACCCGATTACGACACCGCCTCGGTCGCGGGGGTGTACCCGACGCACACGCTCTCGCCGTACGACGGCGGGGCGGTCGGGGGCGTGGAAGGGCCCTTCACGCTGGCGCCGCGGGAGATGCACATCGATGCGCTGCAGACGATGCTGGCGCCGTACGCGTTCATGGGGTCGTACGCGGGCGGGGCGGCGGACTACGGGTACACCCACGCGGACTTTCTCGCGTCGTACACGCAGCCGGCGAGCTACGGCGGGGGGGGCCCATGGGCCTGGGGCGTGAAGCCGTACATCGAGGCTCGGACGGCATACCTTCGCGCCAGCACGCCCGAGCCTGTGGGGCTGCCCAGCGTGTTCGTCAACGAGGTCATCGCGAGCAATGACTCGATCATCATGGACGAGGCGGGGCAGTTCGAGGACTTCATCGAGCTGTACAACGCGGGCGACGCGAGCGTGGATCTGTCGGGGATGTGGCTCTCGGATGACCCGGGCGTGCCCCGCAAGTGGCAGATCCCGGGGGGCACGACGATCGGCGCGGGCGACTTCCTGCTGATCTGGGCGGACAACGACCCGCTGGACGGGCCGCTGCACGCGACGTTCGGGCTGGGCGGCGGGGGGGAGACAGTCTCGCTCTCGCACACCGACGCCCAGGGCGCGGTGCTGATCGACAGCCTGACGTACCCGGGCCTGCTGCCCGACCAGTCGTACGGGCGCTTCCCGGACGGATCGGACATGCTCGAGGTGTTCTGCGCCGTGACGCCCGCGGCGCCCAACAATCCCGACGACGCG
>JAJDDH010000287.1 GCA_029260415.1 Phycisphaerales bacterium
GCCCGAGGTGATCATCCCGACGCCCGCGTGGGTGAGCTACGACCCGATCGCGAGGCTCTCGGGGGGCTCGGTGGTCGAGGTCACGACGAGCGCCGAGCGCGACTTCAAGATGACGCCCGAGCAGCTTCGCGCCGCGATCACGCCCAACAGCCGGGTGCTGGTGCTTAACTCGCCGAGCAACCCGTGCGGGACGATGTACTCGCCCGACGAGCTGCGGGCGCTGGCGGCGGTGGTCGCGGAGGCGGCGCGGACCACGGCGCCCGGGCTGGTGATTGTGTCCGACGAGATCTACGAGAAAATCGTGTACGGCGGGATCGAGCAGTTTTCGATCGGCAGTGTGCCCGGTGTGAGCGAACGCACGTTCACGATCAACGGGCTGAGCAAGGCGTACGCGATGACGGGGTGGCGGATCGGGTACGGCGCGATGCCCGGCGAGTTCGGCAGGACGCTGATCAAGGCCATCGGCACGCTGCAGGGGCAGATGACAACCAACATCACCTCGTTCAACTACCCGGCCATCCGGGTGGCGCTGAGCGAGTGCGCCGATGAGGTGGAGCGGATGCGCCTGGCGTTCGCGTCGCGGGCGGAGCTGATCCACCGGCGACTGAAGGCGATCCCGGGGGTGGTGTGTCCCAAGCCCACGGGCGCGTTCTACGTGTTCCCGGACATCTCCGGGCTGTTCGGGGGGATCACGCCCGGGGGCAAGACGCTGGGCTCGGCGAGCGACCTGTGCGAGGCGCTGCTGGACGAGGAGCTGCTCGCGTTCGTGCCAGGCGAGGACTTCGGGGGCTGCGGCCCGGACCACGTGCGCATCTCCTTCGCGTGCTCGGAGGAGACGATCAACGCTGGCATGGACCGGTTTGCGGCGTTCGTGCAGAAGCTCAGCATGTAGCCCCCCCGCTACCATCGCCCGATGGCGCCCCCGAAACCGACACAGGCCCAGGTCCGGCAGCTCACGGCGCAGGCGTCGCAGCTGATGCGCGCCGGTCGGTTGGATGAAGCCGCGACGACGGCGGAGCGCGGGCTCTCGGGCGACCCGACGAATGTGACGCTGCTGCTGCTCCGAGGGGCGGCGCTGACGCGGGCGGGCAAGCCCGAACGGGCGCTGGCTCCTATCGAGCGGGCGATCGGGCTCGAGCCCGGGCGGCACCAGGCGTTGCTCGAGCTTGGCATGGCGCAGCAGGCGATGAACCGCCTCGACGAGGCGGGCGAGTCGTTCGGGCGGGCGCTGGCGATGGCGCCGGGCTCGGGGGACGTGCTGGCGGCGGTCGCGAACCACAAGCGGATGCGCGGGGACCACGAGGGGGCGATGGGCGTCGTGGAGCGTTCGGTGCTGGGCGGGAGCGCCAACAGCGCGTGCGTGCTGCTGTTCGCGGAGCTGGCCAAACGCCTGGGGCGGGCGGGCGAGGGGATCGACGCGGTTCGGGCGCACCTGGAGGACGACGGCGTCTGGGCGTTCTACGTGCGCCGGTTGACGTGGGCGCTGGGTGAACTGCTCGATAGCGAGGGGCGGTATGACGAGGCGTTCGCCTGCTATGAGCGGGTGAACGAGACGGACAAGCCCGGGTGGGACCCGGACACGTTCACGGCGGCGGTGGACCGCATGATCGAGCGTTGGACGCCCGAGGCGTTTGCGGCGCTGAGCGCCGGGGGGGTGAGGTCTGACCTGCCCGTGTTCGTGTTCGGGATGCCCCGCTCGGGGACGACGCTGGTCGAGCAGATCATCGCGAGCCACCCGGGGGCGTGCGGGGGGGGCGAGATCGGGCTGGCGTCGAAGCTCGCGGTGCAGCTGCGAACGGACCAGCGCCCGTTCGCGCTGATCGAGGACCCGGCGGTGATCGGGCGGTCGCGCCTGTCGCGGTTCGGTCGGGGCGTGGTCAAGGCGCTGAGCGCCCTGGACACGAGCGCGGCGCGGGTGACGGACAAGCAGCCCGAGTCGCTGCTGCACCTGGGGCTGATCCGCGCGGCGCTGCCCGGGGCGACGCTGGTCCACTGCGTGCGCGACCCGATGGACACGTGCCTGTCGTGCTATTTCCAGGACTTTCGCGACGTCCACGGCATGGCCTGGACGCGCGATCAGACCTGGCTCGGGCGGTATTTCAACGACTCGCAGCGGGCGATGGCGCACTGGACGCAAACCCTCGGGATCACGGTGCACCGCGTGGCCTACGAGGACATGGTCGCGGACCAGGCGGGCGAGTCGCGGAAGCTGATCGACGCGATCGGGCTGGAGTGGGACGACGCGTGCGCGCGGTTCTACGAGAAGAAGCGGAGCGTGCGCACGGCCAGCGAGTACCAGGTGGACCAGCCGATCTACACGCGCTCGGTGCGGAGGCACGAGCGCTACGCGGAGCATCTTGAGACGCTGCGTAAGACGATCCGGGCTTAGGTGAAGTCGTCGGTGATCGGGGTCGCGTCCGCGTCGGTGTCGGGGCGGAGTTCGAGCTCGATGTCGCTGCCGGTCTGGCTCTGGCGGACGGCGATGCGCTGATCGCGGATCAGGGTGAGCATGGCGAGGAAGAGGCCGATCATCTCGGGCTTGGTGCGGCCTTTGAGGACGCCGCGGAGGCTCAGGCGTGGGGCGCCGTCGTGCATGACGCCGTCGCGCCCGAGGCGGTCGAGCAGGTCCTCGGCGTGGAGCTCGATGGGGGTGTCGTCGGAGATGACCTCGTGCTCGCCCAGGCGGTCGAAGTTGACGCTGGCGACGATCTCCTGGAAGGCGGCGAGCAGGTCGCTCAGGCCAAGGTCTTCCATGTCGAGTTCGCCGAGTTCTTCGGCGGCGTCGCGGATGAGCTGCTCGTCGGAGGCCGCGGGGACGACGGGGGCGCGCTGGGACCACTCGAGGCGGCGGTGGTCGAGCTCGTCGGCGGCGTCGCGGAACTTCTTGTAGTCGAGCAGCTGGCGGACCAGCTCGGCGCGGGGGTCGGACTGGTCCCGGTCCGAGTCGGAGCGGTCTGATTCGCTCGCCTCGCCCTGCTCGGGCGGGTTGATCATGCGGGATTTGATCTCCATGAGCGTGGCGGCCATGACGAGGAACTCGCCCGCCAGCTCGATGTCGATCCGCTCGATCTGCTCGAGCTGGTCCATGTACTGCTCGGTGATCGCGGCGACGGGGATGTCGGTGACATCGACCTCGGCCCGGCGGATCAGGAAGAGCAGCAGGTCCAGCGGGCCCTCGAAGGCGTCCAATCGGACGCGGTAGTTGGTCTGGCTGGCGGGCGGTTTGGCGGGTGGGGCGGTCATGGGCTCGCGTCCTCCGTGTGCGGGCGTGAGCCCTCCGAGCGATCGTTCGAGTGTACACCGGCGCCCGGGCGAGGCCCGCGGGCGCTACCCTTTGGGCTCATGAGCGAGCGTGCGGCACAGAGCAGGACCCGACCGGCACAGGCGCCGTCTGAGGACGGGCGCCCGGACGAGCTGGACTACATCCGGGGTGTCCTGCGGGACGAGGCCCGGGCGATCGAGGCGATCGGGGCGGGCGTGGACAGCGCCTTCACGCGGGCGTGCGAGATCATCGAGCGGTGCGCGGCCCAGGGCGGGACAGTGCTGGTCTCGGGGCTGGGCAAGTCC
>JAJDDH010000288.1 GCA_029260415.1 Phycisphaerales bacterium
ATAAGGCCTTCAGATGCGCCTGCCAGTTATCCTTTCTTATGGGGTACACACCAGTCTGACGTTGTGCAGTGGACTGGTTTCTCACCTAACAGTCCTGCGACCATTGGCACTTTGACGCGCAACGCTGGAGAGGTAATTGGCGTATATGGCGAGGTAAATATCCCCAAAAGAAAACACGCCAAGTCGTACAAAAGCTCCTTGGCCATTGAAAACTTAGGTCGACTAGAAGCTTGGGTCGCCAAATTAAAGTCTCCCACTTGGCCGGCTGCTTTCCTGCCACCCGCAGACCCCGAAAAAGCAATTCGCGGCAAAATCCACTACGATGAATATTGTGCAAGCTGTCATCAGGTCATACCAAGAGACCAAGAAGCAGAACCCTATTCTGCAGTATTAACGCCTATTAACGAATTAAAAACTGACCCAACTGAATGGAATAACATGCAACGCCCCCTGCAAGCTGGAAAATTTAAAGGGCGTAAAGAAGCCGTATTAACCGGCACAAAAATTCCTGCCGAAACAAGCGGGTTAGAGCCACTCATCAATTCAGTGATTGGTTCCTTACTAAGACACCCGACACAATCAGTGGATGCAGTCATCACGCAAATTAAAGGGGGTTATGAAGCACTTAAACTGAATAAAGAAGTACATTCACCCAACTTAAAAGACAAACTTAAAATCTTCAACGAAATTTTTGCCGCTCAAAAAAGTAACGCACCAGAGGGGGGTGTCTATAAAGCACGGCCATTGAACGGTATCTGGGCGACAGCACCTTATTTGCACAATGGTTCAATACCAAATTTGTATGAATTGTTACTGCCGCAAGAACAACGTTCCAAAACTTTCTTTCTTGGCAGCCGTGAACTTGATGTAGAGAAGGTTGGTTTTATTTCCACAAACCAAACACCCGGGACTCAAGCATTTAAATTCGATACCACGCTTAAAGGCAATTCCAATCAGGGCCATACTTATGGTACGAATGAATTAACCGACGAAGACAAATCAGAGTTACTGGAATACTTAAAAACTTTGTAAAGTTACTCTAAGATACGCCGGTTTTTTTATTCAAAACCCCGATGAAATAACCGGCCTTCTTATGGCACTGATGGCATTAAAACGGACGCTAACTTTTTATTAATCGTCTTTGAATTGATCGTATCAGACTCACTCAGCAATTGTAAAACGTCTTCACAGGATACAGGACGGCTGAAATAATAACCTTGATGCACATAGCATTGATGATCGACAAGTATCTTAACCTGTTGTTCCGTCTCAACACCTTCTGCAATAATTGATAACCCAAGGTTTTTACCTAAGCCGATCATTGCTTGGGTTATCGTCAAGTCGTTTATATTCTGATCCAGCGTTCGAATAAAAGATTTATCGATTTTCAAGATATCGATGGGCAGCTCTCGAAGCAACGATAAAGAAGAATAGCCGGTACCAAAATCATCTAACGCTATGGAAATACCCAATGCTTTAATCTGATTAAGGATATTAGCGGTATGTGCCGTATCGCTGACAATTGCACTCTCGGTTATCTCAAGTATCAAAGAGCTAGCCGGCAATTTAGTATCATGCAGGATCTGTGACACGATATCCACAAATTGTCTGGATAAAAGTTGGCGCGGATTCACATTAACAGAAACACTGATAGGGTATCCTGCCAGAGCTAATTCCTGCGCAATGACACATGCGGTACGTAGCACAGACTCCCCAAGCTGCTCTATCAACCCAATGTCTTCTGCTAACGGTATAAAGTCACTCGGTGACAAAAAACCGAGGGTTGGGTGTTGCCAACGCACGAGTGCTTCCATACGTATAATACGGCGTTGAGAAACGTCAACTATCGGCTGATATAATACATGCAATAGATCATCATTCAGTGCAGCACGTAATTCTTTCTCAAGTTCCAATCGATCACGCGTCCAAACGACAGATGATTCAGGAGAATAAAAACCGAAGCTGTTACCGCCTTCATGCTTAACACGATACATTGCTGTACTTGCCTTTTCTAACACTTCTTCACTACGCTCACCGTCTTGTGGGTATAAGCTAATGCCAATACTGGCAGTAACAAAAACTTCCTGTCCATCGATCTCAAATGGTTGTTCGATAATTTTCAGTATTTTTAGTGCCATTTGCGGTGCCGTATCATTTTTTTGTAAATAATCAAATAGCAGCACGAACTCATCACCTCCCCAGCGCGCAAGCATATCATCCTCACGAATGGCTTCATATAACCGCAATGAAACCATTCGCAGCAAGACATCTCCCGCTCGGTGTCCTAACGCATCATTAATTTTCTTAAAATTATCTAGCGTGACAAATAGTACCGTTATCACACTATCCTTTTGCTGAATTTCTGCAGCCATCTGATCAAAACGAGAAAGCAATAATGCACGATTGGGTAGCTTTGTTAATGCGTCGTGACTTGCTTGATGCGCCATTTGTTGTGTCAACTCAACCGTATCTGTCACATCCGCAATCGCAACCACATACCCCATCAACTCCTCTTGATCATCCCGCAGCAAATGACGAGTTACACGTACGGCCCGCTGGACCCCATGGCTGGTTTCAAGATAGCATTGAATGGTACTCACACTAAACGCTGGGATTGGCAGCTCATCCCCTGTTAGTTCACTATAGA
>JAJDDH010000289.1 GCA_029260415.1 Phycisphaerales bacterium
TCGCTGAGCAGACCCCCCTCCTGGGCCAGGGTCAGCATCATCGGCGACTGGACGGTCGGGCGGGTGTGTGGCATTCTCGGGTTCCGGTCGGGGGATCGTTCGTGAGCCCCAACGATAGGTCGCGCTGGGGCCCGCTTCCGCTCTGATCTTTATGTCTCCGACGCAAGAGGCCTCGATTTCGCGCCCCCCCCGGGCAGCAGGTCGCTCACGCCGGGCCACCGCCGGCCCATCGCCGCCCAGTCATCGCCCGCGATGGCGCCCCGCAGGTCCTCCATCAGCCGCTGGAAGTGCCGCAGATTGTGCAGGCTCACCAGGATGGGACCGAGCATCTCCTCGCTCGCAAACAGGTGCCGAAGGTACGCCCGGGTGAACGGGCGCCCCTCAAAGGTCGCCCAGCCGCAGGCGACCGGGTCGCAGGCCGGGCAATCGCACCCGGGCTCGATCGGGCCCGGGTCCCGGGCGAATCTGGCGTTCTTGAGGCGGATCTGCCCCGTCCGGGTGAACGCGTTGGCGTTGCGCCCGTTGCGGGTGGGCAGGACGCAGTCGAACATGTCCACCCCCGAGAGCACCGCCGCGACGATGTCCCGCTCGTACCCGACGCCCATGAGGTACCTGGGCTTGCCCTCGGGCATCCGCGCCGCGGTGAACCGGGTCACGCGGGCGATGTCCTCGGGCGACTCCCCCACCGCGACGCCGCCGATGGCGTACCCGGGCAGGTCGATGTTGCAGACCATCTCCAGCGAGCGGGCCCGCCGGTCCAGGTCCGCCCCGCCCTGGACGATGCCGAACAGCGCCTGCTCCCCCGGGCGGGCGTGGGCGGTCTTGCAGCGCTGCAGCCAGCGGGCGGTCCGCTCGTTGGAGGTGTCGAGCCTGGCCTCGTGGTCGTAGCCGGATTGTTTCTCGGAATCGCGCAGCGTCGCCTGGCGCAGGCGGGTCTGGTTGATGGGCGCCGCGTCGGGATCGACCGAGGGCGGGCAGTCGTCGAACGCCATGATGATGTCCGCGCCCAGCAGGTTCTGGGTGTGGGTCGCGCTCTCCGGGGTCATGCGGATGGTCGAGCCGTCCACGATGGACTTGAAGCTCACGCCCTCGTCGTCGATCGCGTTGATGTCGGCCATCGAGTCCGCCTGGTACCCGCCCGAGTCGGTCAGGATGGGCCCGGGCCAGCCCATGAACGGGTGCAGCCCGCCCATCTCGTCCACCAGCTCCGCGCCCGGACGAAGCAGCAGGTGGTAGGTGTTGCCCAGCACCACCTGCGCCCCGGTCTGGGCGACCATCGACGGGTACACGCCCTTGATCGTCGCCTTGGTGCCCACGGGCATGAACGCGGGCGTGTCGAACGCGCCGTGCGGGGTGGTGACCCGCCCGGCCCGGGCGCCGGTGCTCGCCGATCGGCTCAGGATGTCAAAGCTCAGCGCCTCGCCCATCAGGCCCAACACTATCCGCGGCGGTCTTCCGTCGCTTTCCGCAGGGCCTTCTTCTCGCCCTCGCTCAGGCTATGCAGCCCCTGGGTGTTGACCTTGTCCAGGATCCGGTCGATCTCTTTGTCCGAGGCGCCGCCCATGCGTTTGACGGGTCGACCGGGCTTGGGGCCCTGCTTGGTGGAGTTTCCGAAGACGTCAAAGAAATCGCGCAGCAGGTGGGGCCTGCGGATGAAGAAATACCCGCCCAGCGCCCCGCCCACGTGGGCCGCGTCGCCCCCCTGGTTGGCGCCCTTGATCACCAGCAGGTTCGCCGCGGCGATGAGCAGGTACCCGTACGCGAACGTCTTCATCTTCATCGGGATCGGGGGGAACAGGAGGCGGACGACCGTGTTGGGCGCGATGTACGCGCAGGCGATGATCACGCCGAACACCCCCGCCGAGGCGCCCACCAGAGGCGTCGAGAGCCCGACCTTGAGCGACCCGGGCAGCGGGATGTTCGCGAACCCGAGCATGTTGAGCATCAGATACAACAGCCCGCCGCAGATCCCGCACATCAGATAGAACGCCAGGTAGCGCCGCGAGCCCAGGTACTGCTCCACGATGCCGCCGAAGATCCAGAGCCCGAGCATGTTAAAGAAGATGTGGGTCATGCTCGCGTGCAGGAACTGGAACGTGACCAGACGCCAGACCTCCAGGCGGAGGAACCCCTTGGTGGTCGAGAAGTGCCCGTACGCCGTCAGTGGCGCCATGATCTGGTAGATCTCGCGCCCGACGGGCTGACGCGTCTGCGGATCGAGCAGGCGTCGCATCACGACCGACCCGGTGTTCTTGCGGATCACCTCGCTGCTGACCGGCTGCCCGCCCGCTGACAGGTACTGGTCCTCAACCAGCGCATTCTCGATCGACTCGCCCGCGATCGCCTCGTGCGCCACGCTCACGGGCACGCCCGAGTTGGTGATGAACCCGCCGATCACGAACACCGTGATGTTGATGATCAGCAGCCACGCGGTCACCGAGAGCAGGCGGAGGCGGCTCCCGAAGTCCCCGCCCGAGGTCCGCCCCCTGCTGTAGTCACGATCCGCGATACCCATATCCCTGGCGCCTCCCCGATCCGTTTCTCTGTAGGGCCCGGTCCGGGCCTCAAGACCCTTCTTCGGAAGGCGCCCGCGATCGTCTCTACGTCTCTCGGCGATGGTGGGTCGCCCGCTTGAGGGTTCGCTTCTCGCCCTGGCTCAGGCTCCCCATGCCGTCCTGGCTGATCTTGGCCAGGATCCGGTCCACTTCCACCTGCTCGCGCTCCGCCCTGGCCCGGTCCTTCGCCGCCCGCGCGGCCTCCAGCTCGTCGTCATCGGGCCCGCTGGGGAACCCCATCGGGTCGACCGCGCCCTCAAACCGCAGGCGCCGACGCTCGATGAAACAGGTTGCCCCGCCGAAGATCGCGATCGCCAGCAGCATGGTCTCGTTGACCACCACCGCGACAACCGCCAGCGCGACCGCGGCCACAAGCCCGACCGTGAGGGTCACGAGCGTCGCCCGCGTCTCGCCCATCCGCCTCCACAGCAGCGCCTGCACCACCCGCCCCGCGTCCATCGGGTACATCGGGACGAGCATGTTGAACAGGAGCAACACCAAGTTCGCGTAGTGGATCGACCACAGCGCCGTGAGCCACCAGGGCTGCGTCCCCACCGCCCCCACCGCTCCCGGCGGGATCAGCAATCCCGCCAGCGTCGATCCCGGGTCGAACGGGTTGAACACCACGCTGCCGATCTCCCGCGTCGCCTGCCAGACCCCCAGCGACAGCGGCACAAGCAGCGCGGCGTTGACCGCGGGCCCGCCCAGGACCGTGATCAGGTTCGACCGCCAGTCGTGCGGCGGGGCGCAGCTCGCCAGCCCGCCCAGGGGCCACATCATGATGTCGTCCGCCTCGCCCCCCACCTTCCGGCACGCAACGCAGTGCCCGTACTCGTGCATCAGCACCAGCACGAACAACGCCGCGAGCAGCCAGAGCATGAACATGCGCCCGATCCCGTCGTGGGGCAGCGTGAAGATCAGTCGCGCGACCAGGAAGATCACGAACAGCAGGTGGATGCGGACCCGGATCCCCCACGCCCGGTAGAGCGAAGCCCCAGGCCAGCGGGTTCTCGCCGTCGCCGAAAACGCGGCGCATCGCCGAGCGGAAGCGGTCGCCCGCGCCGCCTCCCGATCCCTCTCCGTACTGGCGATCGTCCCAGCCCATCGTTCCTTGCGTCTCCCGCGGGCGTTCCTGCCCGCCCGGGTTGTACCGGAACCCATCAGAGGATGCCGCGATCCTCAGCCAGCAGCAGCGTCAGCATCGACTTCGCGTCCGTCAACCCCCCGCTGCGGACCGCGTCCAGCGCCCGCTCGACCGTCCACTGGTGCACGCTCAGGTGCTCCCCGTCGTCCAGGTCCTGCCCGACGTGGGTCAGATCGCGGGCGACGAACGCGTGCATCAGCTCATCGGTAATCCCGGGCGTGGTGTGGAAGCGGGCGATCGGTTCGAGGCTGCCCGCGTCGTATCCGGTCTCTTCGCGCAGTTCTCGCCTGGCGGTCTGCTCGGGGGCCTCGCCCTCCTCCATCCCGCCCGCGGGCAGCTCGTCCATGCGGGCGCCTACTGCGTGCCGCTCATTGCGGACAAACAGCACCCGAGGCCCGTCCTCGGTATCGAGCAGCGCGAGAACTGTTGCGGCCCCGCGATGGCGCACAATCTGCCGGGTGTGGGTCACGCCGTCCTCGTCGCGGAGCGTCAGCTCAACAAAGTTGTACGCCCGCCCATGTTTGATGGTTGTTTCGTCGATGACACTCAAGTGAAACGCTGCAGGGTCGCTCATCGGGGCAACTGTAGCGAGGCCGGTCGAAGCCCGGCAGCGACGCTTGGCACAGCGTTCGCGGTATGTCTAGAAACCAGTTCGCGCAGGAGCCCGGGCGGTGGGTCGCCCGGGCCGGAGTGGCCACTCCCATTCTGCGGAACGCTCGGGCCTACGGCCCAGGGGATTCTGTCATGACAGCCATCAGAGGCGCCTCCCGCGCCATCAGCCCTCTGCTTCAACGTCCGACGCTCTCGCCCGTCCAGGTTCAGGGGGCGCAGAACAAGAGCGCCAAGACCAACTCCATCCCGGACGCCAAGGACCAGCCCGGGAACACCCCCAAGGTGGCTCGGTTCCGCTCGGCGACCGCCCAGCGGGTTTCGACCCAGGCCCCGGACGTCGCGCCCCCGCCGCAGATCTCGACCGAGCCGCCCAAGACCGATCCCGACATCGAGATCCAGAAGGCGCTCGATACGGCGTACGAGAAGTTCCAGGAGGGCGGTGGTGGTGAACTCGCCAACCTCCAGCGGGCGCTGTACGACTCCGTCTGGAGCATGCTCACCGACTCAGGCGTGAAGGACTCGCCCGCGAAGGCGGCCATGGCCATCACGGAGTACCTGGAGTCCATCAGCCCCGCCGCCGTGACGCCGGACATCTCGCGCGCCGCCAACGGCGGGCTCGCCTCCGTCCACTCGCCCAACGCCCCAGAGGGCGACTCGTCCTCCACCACCGGCAACGGCGGACGGGTCAAGCTCGACATCCGCATCTGATCAGGACCGAACGGTCCCGATCGACCACGCCGGCGTGACGTCCCACCCCGTCACGCCGGTTTTTCGTGCGCCCACCGATCGGCCCCGCCTCAGCGGTTCCAGGTCGAGGACCCGTACACGCCAGCCTCGCCCAGCTCCTCCGCGATGCGGATCAGCTGGTTGTACTTCGCGTTGCGATCGCTCCGGCACGGCGCGCCCGTCTTGATCTGCCCGCAGTTGGTCGCCACGGCCAGGTCCGCGATCGTCGAGTCCTCCGTCTCGCCCGAGCGGTGGCTCATCACGCACGACAGCCCGTTGCGCATCGCGTAGTTGACCGTGTCGAAGGTCTCGCTGAGGGTGCCGATCTGGTTGACCTTCACGAGCACCGCGTTGGCCGATTTCTCCGCCACGCCCCTCTCGACGAACTTCTTGTTGGTCACGAAGAGGTCGTCGCCCACGAGCTGGACCTTGTCGCCCAGGCGGGCGGTGAGCTTGGCCCACCCCTCCCCGTCGGTCTCCGCCAGCCCCTCCACGCTCGAGCGGATCGGGTACTTGGCGCACCAGTCGCTCCAGCGCGCGACCAGATCTTCCGAGCTCATCACCTCCTGGGAGGAGCTG
>JAJDDH010000290.1 GCA_029260415.1 Phycisphaerales bacterium
TCGCGTTCGCGATCTTCATGGTCATCAAGATGATGAACAAGGCGACCGAGAAGATGAAGAAGCAGGAAGAGGAGCCCGCGCCCGAGGCGCCCAAGGTCAGCTCGACCGACGCGCTGCTCATGGAGATCCGCGACTCGCTCAAGTCCAAGGGCTGATCGATCTCCGCACTCAACAAGCAAGCCCGCCCCGGCAGACGCTGGGGCGGGCTTTGTTGTGCGCGGTGCTGATGGGCGGGCCTAGAACTTCCAGCCGAGGGTGACGTAGTAGTCGATGTCGTTCTTCTTGGCGCCGGCGCCCGGGTTGGAGTCGTAGCGGTCCTCGAGCCCGAGCTTGAGGTACAGGTTGCTCTCCTGATCGAGCACGATCTCGTACCCGGCGTTGGTGATCCAGCGGAAGTCGCCCACCTCATCGAGGCTGGGGAACAGCTCGGTGTTGACGAAGAACCGCTGCCCTTCCTTGATGTTCCAGTTGTAGTCGAGCCCGAGCAGGGCCTCGGGGCGGAACTCCTCGTTGGGGCCGCCGATGGTCTGCGAGCCGCCGATACCCGCGCGGGCGAGCAGGGACATGTCGGGCGCCTGGTCCTCGGGTCGGATCAGCTCGTAGCCGACGCCGCCGAACCCGGAGATGCGATGGTCCCACGCCTGGAACTCGTCGTACTCGTAGCTCCCCTGCACGAACGTGCGCCAGCGGCTGCCCGGAAAGAGCCAGTCGTTGCGAGCCCTTGCGTCGAACCGGTTGGTGTTCTGTGTGCCGTTCTGGGTGCCGTACTTGTAGCTGAGGCCCAGCTTGGTCTCCATTTTCTCGGTCAGGCGCTGGGCGTCGAGAGCGGTGCGGAAGTTGAACGACTCCGAGTTGCCATCGGAGCCGGTGATACCCAGCTCGACGCTGGCGTCCCAGCCGCTCCAGAACGAGGTCGAGACCGGCTCGGGCGCCTGCTCGCTCGGCGCGGACGCGTCCACCTCGGGCTGAACGCGTTCACGCTCGGCGACCGCTTCGTCGTACTCCCGCTGCGCCGCGTCGAGCGCGGCCCGGGCCGCCTCGAGGCGTGAACGGGCGTCGTCCAGGCGTTCGGCGGCGGGGACGGTGTCGTCCGACCCCACCGCCAGTGTCGTTCCGCAGGCCAGCGCCAACGCGGCGTAAACGGTCAGTTGATCCAATCTCACGATGCGTGCTCCTGATGGCCCCGCTGGGCCTCAACTCGTCCTTGCCCCGATGCCTCCCGGTTGGGCGAGGCGAGGCTATCGGTCCCGCGACCGATCCTCAACCCCGCCCGGTTGCTCAGGAGCACAGGCACGCGAGGCGGGTCGAAACTGATACCATTGGACTTCACGCGCCCCCGAATCCGATGGAGAGGGGCGGAGGGCTCCATGAATCGACGTGACGCGGTGAAGCTCGTTATCCGGACCAGTGGCGCCGCCCTGGGCGCTGGCGCCCTAACCGGGGCTCTGGGTGGCTGTGCGTCCTCACGCAGGCCTGGCGTGGGCAAAATCGGAGACCCCATCCCCGACGACCCCCGCATCACCCGGGCGCCCAAGCGCATTGAGCCCTGGGCAGGCCCACCCACCACGACCACGCCCCCCGCTCCGCTCCCGAGCCCATCAATCAGCGGCGTCATCTCCCGCTCGCACTGGGCACGGGGCGCCCCCCGCCCCTGGCTGGCGGACCCGATGAACGGCATCCGCCATATCACCGTCCACCACGACGGCATGAGCCCGTTCACCAACAGCTCCTGGGGCGACGCCGCCCACCGGATCGAGGCCATCCGCAACGCCCACACGGGCAAGGGCTGGGCGGACATTGGCTACCACTACGTCATCGACCCGGCGGGGCGCATCTGGCAGGCCCGCCCGCTCGAGCTCCAGGGCGCCCACGTCAAATCAGCCAACCCGCACAACCTGGGCATCTGCGTGCTGGGCAACTTCGAGCGCCAGCGCCCGACCAGCGCCGCGGTCCAGTCGCTCGAGAACCTGATCGCCTCAGAGATGCGCCGCCTGGGCGTGCCGCTGTCCGAGGTCCGGACGCACCAAGAGCTGGCCGCGACGGCCTGCCCCGGGCGTTCGCTCCAGGCGAAGATGAACTCGACGCGCTCGCGCGGCGGTCGACTGCGCCGGGCCTGACCCGGCGCTGCAGACCGGTCTCAGGCCTCGACCGCCTCGGGCTTGGCCCCGAAGATGCTCGTGCCCACACGGACGATGTTGGCGCCCTCTTCGAGAGCGATCTCGTAGTCGCCGCTCATGCCCATCGAGAGCAGGTCGAAGCGCCCCTCGCCCGCGCCCTCGCGCCGGATGTCCTCGAACAGCTCGCGGCAGCGCCGGAAGGTCGTCCGCGTGGTCTCGGGGTTGTCCGTCTCGGCAGCCATCGTCATCAGCCCGCGCACGCGGACGTTGATCATCGTGTCAATCTGCTCGGCCAGCACCCCCGCCGCGGCGACCGGGCACCCGTGCTTCTGATCCTCGCCCGAGCAGTTGACCTGCACGAGCACGTCGATCGTCTCGTCGCGCTTGTTGGCGATGGTCTGCAGCTCCTCGGCCAGGCGCAGCGAGTCCACGGAATGGATCAGGCGGCTGAACTCCACGACCTTGCGCGCCTTGTTGCGCTGCAGGCTGCCGATCATGTGCCAGCGCACGGGCTTGTCGGCGTCGAACACCCCGCCCTCGCCATCGCCGGCCGAACGCTGGGCCCGGGTCCGCTCGAGCACGCTCATGCGGTCGAACCATTCCTTGACCACCGAGGCGCGCTGGATGAGCTGCTGGACGCGGTTCTCGCCGAAGTCCCGGTGCCCGAGCTCGATGAGCTCGCGGATGTCGTCGATCTCCGCGTGCTTGGCGACGGCGACGAGGATCACCGAGCTGGGCGTTCGCCCGGCGCTGGCGCAGGCCTCGCCCACGCGGGTGCGGACCTCGTTGTAACGGCTCTCAAGTGTCTGGCTCGCGTTCATCTTCCCTCCGTGGGCGCCAAACCCGCGCCGGCTCCGCCGGGCGGTGTCGTGATAGCATACTCGCTCAGAGCGCCCGCGGCGCCCCAGGAACTTCAGCGAGAGGAGCAGGCCCATGACCAACCAGACCCTGGCAGAGCGCGATACGCCCCTGACCGCCGGCGACCCCGCGCCAGACTTCACCCTCCCCGACCAGGATCGGGTCGAGTGGTCCCTACGCGAGCAGCTGAGCAAGGGCGACGTCGTGCTGTGCTTCTACCCGTTCTCGTTCACCGGGATCTGCGGCACCGAGATGAAGTGCATCTCCAGCGAGATGCAGCGCTGGCAGGACCAGGGCGCCCAGGTGGTGGGTGTCTCGTGCGACTCGTTCGCCGTCCAGCGCGCGTGGGCCGACCAGGCGGGATTCACCCACACGCTGCTCTCGGACCTGCACCGCCATGTCTGCAAGGCGTACGGGCTCTACTGGCCCGAGATGAACGTCGCCTCGCGCGGGACAGTCATCGTCACCCGCTCGGACGCGGGCGAGCCCGTCGTCCGCTGGTCGCAGGCCCGCGAGGTTGGCAACGCGATGGACTTTGACCAGGTGCTGGCCAAGCTCGCCTGAGGGCGTCTAGGGCTGCTCCGCCCACTTGCGCCGGTCCGGGGACATCGGGCTGTCCGAGCCCACGGGATCGGACTTCTGCTTCCAGCGCCCGTATCCGTCCCGCCTGTCGCGGACGCTCGGGTCCAGGGCGTCGGAGGAGAGCCCCAGCTCGCGGGCCCGCTGCTCGCTGGCCTGGTTCTGGGCCTTGCCCGACGAGGCGCACCCTGACGGGACGGAGAGGACCAGGGCGCCGCCCATGAGGGCGAGCACCACACCAACGGGCTTCTGACTACGCTCACGCATCATGCCCGAGGGTACGCACGCCGGAGACCGCGGATGCCTGAGCCGAAGAACACGCCGTTCGTCCTGATCATCCGCGACGGGTGGGGACGGAACCCGAACGCGAGCCACGACGCGTTCAACGCGATCAAGCTGGCCGACTCGCCCATCAACGACGCGCTCGAACGGGACTGGCCCAGCACGCTCATCGCCACCAGCGGCGAGGACGTCGGGCTGACCGAGGGCACGATGGGCAACTCGGAGGTCGGGCACCAGAATATCGGGGCCGGGCGGATCGTCGATCAGGACGCGGTCCGCATCACCAAGGCCTGCCGCGAGGGCACGCTCAAGGACATCCCCGCGCTGACCGACGCGATCACGGGCGCCCGCGACGCGGGCAAGACGGTCCACCTCATGGGCATCTGCTCGGACGCGGGGGTACACGGGCAGCTCGAGCACCTGTACGCCCTGCTGCGCCTGTGCAAGGACCTGGGCGCCGACGACGTTGCGCTGCACCTGTTCACGGACGGTCGCGACACGGGGCCGTACACCGGGGCCGAGTTCATCGCGCAGATCGAGGAGGTGCTGGGCGAGCTGGGCATCGGGCGGATCGTGTCGGTCATCGGGCGGTACTGGGCGATGGACCGCGACAACCGCTGGGAGCGGGTGCAGGTCGCCTACGAGTGCCTGACGGGGCGGGGCGTCGAGGGCGCGACAGTCGGGCTCTCCCCCACCGCCGACGACGCGGTCCGCGCGTACTACGAGGAGCCCTCGGGCGAGACCCTCCGCGGCGACGAGTTCGTCTCCCCCACCATGATCGGCGACACCCTCGAAGAGGCCATGACCACCCGCATCAACGACGGCGACGCGGTCATCTACTACAACTACCGCGGCGACCGCCCCCGCGAGCTCTGCTCCGCACTGCTCCTGCCCGAGTTCGACGGCTCCATGGAGCTCACGCCCTCGCCCGACTCCGGGCGGCGTGGATTCGAGCGGGGCAAGAAGCTCGACCTCCGCTTCGTGATGATGACGCCCTACTCGACACGCCTGAGCGAGCTGGCGCCCGTCGCGTTCCCCAAGCCGCCCAAGATGGTCAGCATCGGGGGCGAGTACCTGTCGTCACTCGGGCTGACCCAGTTCCGCTGCGCCGAGACCGAGAAGTTCCCGCACGTCACGTTCTTCTTCAACGACTACCGCGACGACCCGTTCGAGGGCGAGCACCGCGAGATCATCCAGTCGCCCCGCGTCGCGACGTACGACCTGCAGCCCGAGATGTCCGCCGCGGGTGTCTGCGACGCCGTGCTCGGGCGCCTGTTCGCCTCGGACTGCGAGGACGTGCTGGTGGTGAACTTCGCCAACGGGGACATGGTCGGACACACGGGCAACCTGGACGCCGCGATCAAGGCGTGCGAGACCGTGGACGCGTGCGTGGGCAAGGTCGTGGAGGCGACGCTGGCCCGGGGCGGGTCGCTGATCGTGACGGCCGACCACGGCAACGCCGAGCAGATGTGGAACCCCGAGACGGACTCACCCCACACGGCGCACACGACCTTCCGGGTCCCGCTGATCGTCGTCGGGCGCGAGTTCACGGGCGCGACGCTGGGCGAGGGCGGGCGCCTGGCGGACATCTTCCCGACGGCGCTGCAGATGATCGGGCTGGAACAGCCCCCGGAGATGACGGGCTGCTCGCTGCTGCGATAGGCGGGCTCAGAGCGGGTCGCGCGAGATGTCCGGGCCCGCGCTGTGGGGCGGGGGCACCAGCCCGGGCTCCTGCTCCCGGTCGGCGATCTCGGTGAGTCGCGTCTCGAGCGTCCCCAGGCGCCTGGCGAGCGCCTCGATCGAGCGGGCGACGTTTCGGATCTCTTCGCTGAGCGCTTCGCTGGTCTGGTCGGTAAACATGACCGACTCTTCCAGACGGGTCACACGGACGTGCACGTTCTCGTTGCTCTCAGCGCTCATGGGTCGACCTCGCTCTCACCGCATTGGTGCAGCAGATCGTACCCGCGTGATCCGCCCGGGCCTCAGCCCGCGTCGGCAAGGCGGGGACCGGCGCCCCCGACGTGCGTCATGCACGCCCGGTTCCGCCCCTGGCTCTTGGCGCGGTAGAGGTTCTTGTCGGCAATCTCGATCCACTCGTCCCGCCCGGTGGAGGTCGGACCGTTGCTGCCCGCGACCCCGGCCGAGATCGTCACCTCCCGGCTCGGCTTCCCGGGCCAGTCGGTGTCGCTGAGCGCGACGCGGACGCGCTCGCACAGGTTGAGCGCCTGCTCGGGGGGCGTGTCGGGCATGATGACGACGAACTCCTCGCCGCCATACCGGCACGCGACATCCGCCTGACGCGCCACCTGCTGGAGCAGCCTCGCGACACCCTGGAGCACCGCGTCCCCGGCCGGGTGCCCGTACGTGTCGTTGACCTGCTTGAAGTGGTCGAGATCGAAAACCGCGAGCGAGAGCGGGCTCCCGCTCCGCTCGGCCCGCTTGACTTCCTCGCTCCACCGCTCGTCAAAGTGCGCCCGGTTCCAGAGCCCGGTGAGCCCGTCGATCTGCGCCCGCTGGGCCAGCATCTGGATCAGGTGGCGCATCTTCAGGGCCGCCCGCAGGCGAACACGCAGCTCCATCAGATCGAACGGCTTGGTGATGTAGTCCACCGCGCCCAGGTCGAAGGCGGTGACCTTGTCGTTGGGGCTCTGCATGCCCGAGAGCACGACCACGGGGATATCCGACGTGCTGATGTCGTCCTTCATGCGCCGAAGAACCTCGAAGCCGTCCATGCCGGGCATCTCGAGGTCCAGCACGACGAGCGACGGCTGGAGCTGATGGATGCGCTCAAGACCGACCTCGCCGCTGATCTCGCAGACAAGCTCCATCGCCTCGTTGCGCAGACGCGCCGTCAAGAGACGGTGCACGTCCTCGCAGTCGTCGATCACAAGCACGATGGGCACGTGCTCGCCGAGTTGTTCTGCATCAACCGTCATCTCGGACAAAGCCCTCGGCGTTCCATGCCAACCCGCCCCGCTGTCATCGCACCCGCACGCGCTGGCACAAACTCGCCAGGTCTTCGACCTGCCCCATTACACCCTCGATCGATCCGTCCGAGACCCGGAGCGACGCCTCGAGCACACCCGCGGCATCCCCGATCGCGGCGAAGCCGTACCCCGGCGCGGCCCCCTTGAGCTGGTGCGCCAGCGTCCTGAGCGACTGCACATCGGAATCGGTGACCGCGCTCCGGATCGCCTGCACCCGCTTGGGCAGCTCCTCGACGAAGTACTCGACGATCTCGATCATGTCCGGGTCGCTTGCGAACTCCGAGACCAACGGCTCGTCGGCTGGATGTTCCTGCTCATCACGCATCAGGAGGCTCCTTGCCCCCTGGAATCGGCCTTCCGGAGCCCCGAGTTCACCCGAATCGGGAGGCTCCGTGGGGGGATAGCCCCACGAGATCGAACCGCCAAAAATAACACCGCCCGAACTCTGATGAGCCCGGGCGGAAGTGACCCCAGGGGGATTCGAACCCCCGTTACCAGGATGAGAACCTGGTGTCCTAGACCAGACTAGACGATGGGGCCAGGGTTCGAGACGAGACAACCCTATCGGGCGTCGGGCGGCTGTCAAGTCGCGCTGGGAAGCGATCCCGCGTGCGACACCTGCAGTCGCCTGAGCTGGCTCAGGGCGTAGACCGCCGCCTCGTCCTCGGTCTGCCCGACCACGGCCCCGGAGGCCCCGCCCGAGGTCTCACGCCATTCCGCCCGATAACAGTCGAACAGCTGGATGTGGCGGACGCTCAGCTCGAAGCCCGCGTCCTTGAAGGAGTCGCGGACGCTCTCGACGCAGGGGTACGGGCGCCCGTCCTGGTGCTGCTGGCAGGTGGTCGGGTCCGCCGCGGTCCACCCGCTGGCGTACAGCTCGTCGATGGCAAAATCGATGCCCATGGCCTGTTCTCCGGGATTTGGCGCCCTCGCAAGCCCCGCGGCACAGAGACGGGGGAACACATCCACCCTCTCGGGACGACCGATCGCCCCGCCCGACCATTGTCGGCTCTCGATGCCCCGAGTATAGAGCTTTCACGCCGCCAGCGTCCAGAACCTCTTGCCCTGTGCGGGTTTCCGCCCACAGCAGGCCCGATCTGGCGGTCTAGACGCGTCCGATGACCAGCAGGGCCAGCACGTCGTAGAACACGTGCAGTCCCACCACGATCCCGAACCCCCGGAGCAGGTAGACCCCCGCGAAGTAGACGCCCGAGAGGGCGAAGAACGACCAGCGGGCCACGTCCAGCCCACCCGCGTCGGTCCAGACGTCGTGATAGAACGCGAACGCGACGGCCGACACACCCAGCGCCGCGATCGCCCCGATCCAGCTGCCCAGACGCAGGAAGTCCGTCACCAGCATGTGCACGATCGCGATGAGCAGCATGCGGAAGAGCAGCTCCTCGTACAGCCCGGCGCCGATGGCGATGGTCATCCTCGCCTGCCAGGACCAGTCCTGCAGCTGGGTGGCCTGCGGCGCTGGTTCGCTGTGGGTGAGCTGCGCCGCCGCCTGAGGTCCGAAGAGCAGCGCGAGCACGAGCAGGGGCGCCGTCCAGACGGCGCACTCGACGAGCATCGCGGGCGGGACCATCCATCGGACCCGCCAGGGGGCGCGGGCGAGGACGTGCTGGAGCAGGAGGACCGTCACGAGGGCGATCGCGGGCAGGTGCAGGCCGTACGCGCCCAGGGCGTGGTAGAAGCGTCCGATGAGGCGGAAAGCGGAGACGGTGCTCTGCAGC
>JAJDDH010000291.1 GCA_029260415.1 Phycisphaerales bacterium
AAATCTAAAATTATGAGTAATGCAACTACAACTGTTACAGGAATAATTATTATAAAAATTCCTCCAAGTTTCTCAAGTTGTGGATTATCATTTTTTGTTAATGGTGTTAATCTGGCAATTACGTTTCCAATCCACGCAGTAGGATGATATCTATTTTTAGGATCACCAAATGTAAAATCTAGTCCCAAGGCAAATCCAATTATCACTATAGATTCTAAAATCATTTTATCAACATCTCTATTTTTTTCATGTCCAAATTATTTTTTACAATTTTAGCTAATTTATCAAGGTCTTTATCAATTATTGAAATATTTTTTTTGGTCCAAGTAATTTCTTTAGCTTTGACATTTAGTGAATCTTCTTCTGGTAAATTCATCTTTAACATTGGGATAGTTCCTAAAACAGGGATTTTTGTTAATTGTTTTATTTTTCTAAATCCTGGTTTTAACACATCTATATCTCCACGAAATTTGTTTAATACAAATCCCTTGATGAGTTTTTGATATTTTTTCTCAATTAAAGCCATAGTTCCAACAAGGCTTGCAAATGATCCGCCTTTATCAATATCAGCCACCAGCAAGACAGATGCATTTGCTTTTTGTGCAATTTTCATATTGGCAATATCATATTTTTGTAAATTTATTTCTGCTGGAGAACCTGCTCCTTCTAAAATTACTAAATCATTATTGTTTTGTAATCTAAATAAAGAATCAGTGGCAGCTTTGATACCTTTGGTATTTACAAAATTAGAATAGTAATCTTTAGCATGCATTTTCTTGTAACGTTTTCCATTAAGATAGACTGAACTAGAATAATTCCCTAATGGTTTTAGCATAATTGGATTAAGATCTGGTTCAATTTTACATCTAGCAGCAATTGCTTGAATTACTTGAGCGCGAGATATCTCAAAATCAGGCGTAGCATAACCGAAATTTGACATATTTTGGGACTTGAATGGGGCTACCTTGTATCCTTTATCAGAAAAAATTCTACATAATGCTGCAACCAATGTAGTTTTTCCTACACCAGAAGCAGTTCCCTGAATCATTAAAGATTTCATATTGTTGCCCTCAACGCACTAACTAGTTTAAGATTATCTTTATGGGATTTTATTGCAACTCTAATGTAATGATTATTTAGACCACGAAAATTTTTGCAATCTCTTATCAAAATTTTTTTTTTCAATAATTTCTTTTGTAGTTTTGTAGAATCTTGTTTTGTTTTAATTAAAAGAAAATTAGTTGAAGAATCATGACATTCAAAACCTTGTATATCAGAAATTTTATTTTTCAGAAAATCATATTCTTTTTTAATAATAGATTTTGATTTTATTAAATGAGATTTATTTTTAATTGCAATTATACCAGCTTCTTGAGCTAAAATATTGACACTCCATGGGATTTTTAATTTTTGTAAAACGTCTATGATTTGTTTTGATGCTACTGCATATCCAATTCTTATTCCAGCTAAACCAAATGATTTAGTAAGAGATCTTAAAACAAATAGATTATCATATTTTTTTATTAAATTTATTACAGATTGATTTGATTGTGGAACTAATTCTATAAAACATTCATCAACAAATACAATACAAGATTTTTGTTTGGCAGAAGAAATAATTTTTGTTAATTGCTTTTTTGATAAAATATTTCCAGTAGGATTATTTGGATTACAAATAAAAATACAGCCATTTACAGGAATTTTAGAAATAAATAAATCTATATTTTCAGATAAATTCATTGTTTTAAAAAAGGAAATTTTACTATCAGAAAGTTTTGCTGCAGTCTCATATTCTTCAAAAGTAGGCACAGGAATCAAAACAGTTTTTTTTGATAAAAATGCGCTACAAAAATTATAGATTATTTCAATTGCTCCATTTCCTACAACTAAATTTGATTTTGGTAGTCCAATGAATCTTTTAAGATCATTACTCAAAGTGGTTGAATGTAAATCAGGATATAATGTCAATTGATCTAGTCTTTTTTTCAATAATGACTTTACGGAAAGAGGCATTCCGATAGGACCAACATTTGAGCTAAAATCTAAAATGTTTGGATCTTGATTATTTACAGAGAATCTACCACCATGTGTTATAGGATTATGTGTTTCAATGGCATGGGTTGTTCTTATTTTCACAGTTCCAAGTAAAATTGGTGGATTTAGTATGTTGTGGTAATCCAGAAAACGATTATTAATTGAAGGCGATCAATTTCAAATAATGGATAAAAAAAGAGTTGCAATTATAGGAGTTACAGGTGCAGTAGGCCAAGAATTTGTTACATCTTTAGATAATCATCCATGGTTTGAAGTTACTCAAATAGCAGCTTCAGAGCGTTCTGCAGGTAAAAATTATTTGGATGCAATAAAAGATCCTAGTGGAATTATTGCAT
This sequence comes from Phycisphaerales bacterium, assembly GCA_029260415.1. Lineage (GTDB taxonomy): Bacteria > Planctomycetota > Phycisphaerae > Phycisphaerales > UBA1924 > JAJRXR01. The sequence goes on from JAJDDH010000291.1 coordinate 2,391, forward strand.
GGGATGTTGGTGGGGAAATCCCAGAATACATCAAATCAATGACTGTAAAAAAAATTGATGAATTGGATGTATCAAAATTAGATTTAGTTTTTTCAGCAGTAGAATCTGTAGCTGCAAGAGATATTGAAACTAAAATGGCAGCCGATCTACCAGTCATTTCTACAAGTTCAGCCTATAGATATGAAGATGATGTACCAATTCTAATTCCAGGAATAAATGATGAACAAATGGAACTACTTGAAGTTCAAAAGAAAAACAGGGATTGGAAAGGATGGGTAGCACCATTACCTAACTGTACTACAACAGGATTAGCAATTACATTAAAACCATTATTAGAAAAATATGGTGCAAAAAAAGTTATGATGACTTCAATGCAGGCAATTTCAGGAGGAGGAAAATCAGGGGTGTCTGCAATGGGAATTACTGATAATATTATCCCATACATTCCAAAAGAAGAAGGAAAAGTAAGATTAGAAACAAGAAAAATTTTAGGAAAAATAGTAGATGGGAAAATTGAGGATGCAGATATTAGAATTAGTTGTACATGTACTAGAGTTCCAGTAATAGATGGACATACTGAATCTGTTTTTGTTGAAACAACAAAAGATATTGATCCGGTTAAAGCAAAAGAGACATACAATCAATGTAATTCTGAAATTTCTGTAGAAGGATTACCATCTGCTCCTGAGAAATACTATGCATTTCATGAGGACCCAACAAGACCTCAACCAAGGATGGAGAGAACTGTCGGAGATGGAATGACTACAACTATTGGAAGAGTTGAAAAAGAAGAATTATTTGATCATGGATTAAAATACATGTTGTTTTCTCATAACAAAAAAATGGGTTCAGCAAAAGGTGCAGTATTGCTAGCAGAGATGTTATACAAAAAAGGCAAGATTTAGATTATTTTTTGTAATTTTTACAATAATAACTTTATAAGATCCAGAAATCTAGAACGACTCAGGTGT
>JAJDDH010000292.1 GCA_029260415.1 Phycisphaerales bacterium
GGCGATGACCGCGCCATGCTCCACCGCGAGAAGGACCCCGCGCTCGTGGGCAAGCGCATCCTCATCGCCGACGACGCGCCCAAGATCCGCAAGATCATCGGCGACATCCTCACCCACCGGGGCGCCAAGGTCACCATCTTCGAGTCGGGCCTGGGCGCGATCGCCGCCCTCGAGGCCATCGCCTCGGGCGAGCAGGAAACCTTCGACCTGATCATCTCCGACATCCAGATGCCCGACCGCAACGGCTACGAGGTCTTCAGCGCCGCCCGCAAGCACACGCCAGACGCCCGCGTCATCCTCATGACCGGCTTCGGCTACGACCCGCACCACTCCATCGTCCGCGCCAGCCAGGAGGGCCTCCAGAGCGTCCTCTTCAAGCCCTTCGAGATCGAGGCGTTTCTCGAGCAGGTCCGCAAGGCGCTCACTGTTGAGCCCGCGTCGGATTGACGCTTACGCCCGCCGGGCGCTGACCACCCGCCTGAACCCCTCAAGATCACGCAGGATCTCGACCTTCTCAAGCTTGGGCTGCGCCCTCGCGATCGCCGCGGCGTCCTCCGCCCGCGCGTCGGCAACCTCCACCAGCAGCAGCCCGCCCGCCCGCAATCGCGACGCGCCGCCCTCCAGGATCGGTCGCACCTGGTCCAGCCCGTCCGCCCCGCCCCGCAGCGCCAGCGCCGGCTCGTGGTCCCTGACGTTGGGCTCGACCGCGTCCCATTCATCATCCGGGATGTACGGCGGGTTGCTCACGAGGTAGTGCAAACGCTCGCTCCGCGTCGCCGCGTGCTCGTCGAGCGCGCTCAGCAGGTCGCCCTGAACGAGGTCCACCCGCTCGCCCAGCCCGTGCTTCTCGGCGTTGATCTTTGCGACCTCCAGCGCCTCGGCGCTGATGTCCGTCATCACCACCCGCGCCCCGGGCAGGCTCTTGGCCAGCGCCAGCCCGATCGCCCCCGACCCGGTGCACACGTCCGCGATGAGCACGCCGTCCCCCCCGTGATGTCCGCCGAAGCCTGGGGTCGTCCGCGAGTGCTCGATCACCCGCTCGACGATTGTCTGCGTGCAGGGGCGCGGGATGAGCACGCGCCGGTCCACGTGCAGCGCCATGCCGTAGAACCAGCTCTCGCCGACCAGGTACTGGATGGGCTCGTGCTCGAGCGCCCGCCCCACCAGCCCGCGCAGCTGGTCCCGCTCCAGCGGGCTCGCGGGTCGGTCCTGGTCCATGTACAGCTTGAGGCGTTCGCACCCGAGCACGTGCGCCATGAGCATCTCGGCGCACAGTCGCGGCGAGTCGATCCCCTTCTGCGTGAACGCCTCGCCCATCCACGACAGGAGGCGGCGCGTCGTCCAGGCCTGGGTTGTGCCGGTGGGGGGCATGGGGAAAGTCTACACCGGCGCTACTCCCGCTCGTACACCGTCTCCCCGCTGATGACCGTTCGCACCACCTCCGTGATCAGGATCTCCCCGGGCTTACAGGTCATGATGTCGTGGTCCAGCACGGTAAAGTCCGCGAGCTTGCCCGGTTCGAGCGAGCCGCGGGTGTCCTCCTCGAACGAGGCGTAGGCCGCCCAGATCGTCATGCTCTTGAGGGCCTCGGTCCTCGTCATGCGCTGCCCGGGCAGCCAGCCCCCGACGGGCTCGCCCTGGTGGTTCTGGCGGGTGATGGCGCTGTAGAACCCGTACAGCGGGTTCTCGCTCTCGACGGGGAAGTCGCTGCCCCCGGGGATAGGCACGCCCGAATCGATCAGGCTGCGCCACGCGTAGGCGCCCCTGGCGCGTTCGGTCCCGACGCGGTCCTCGACCCACCGCATGTCGCTGGTGCAGTGGGTGGGCTGCATGGAGGGCAGCACGCCCAGCTGCTCGAAGCGGGGGATGTCATCGGGGTGGAGCAGCTGGGCGTGCTCGATGCGGAAGCGCGTGCCGCGCTCGTGGAGGAGGCCCGGGTGGGTGTCGAGGTCCGCGGGCTGGGTTGGAGCGGTCTCGTTGGGGATCGCCGTCGCGTGGGCGTACTCGTAGGCGTCGAGCGTCCGCCTGTTCGCGGCGTCGCCGATCGCGTGGGTGCAGACCTGGTAGCCGTGCTTGACGGCGTGCTTGCTGATCCGGTCGATCACCAGCGGATCGGTCACGCTCAGGCCGGTATAGGGATTCCCCTCGTCGTCAGCGGGTCGGTCGAGGTACGGATCGAGCATCCACGCGCCGTGCGAGCCCATGGCGCCGTCTATGTACAGCTTGCAGGCCCGGAGCGTGAAGCGGTCGGAGACGCGGATGGGGTTGGCCTCGAAGTAGTCCTCGGCCAGCGCCCCGCGGAGAACGCCGTAGACGCGCATGACCAGGCGCCCGTCGCTCTCGAGCCGATCGTACGCCGCGATCTCGTCGAGCCCGATGCGCATGTCGTGCACGCCGACAAGCCCGACCTTCAAGCAGCGCTCCTGGGCCAGCAGGATCAGCTTCTCGGGGGACGCCGTCGCGTCGCGCGGGATCGCCCGCCCGATCAGCCCCATGGCTCGGTCGATGAACACACCCGTGGGCTCGTCGCCGGCGCTGCGCCGGACGTCGCCCCCCTCGGGGGAATCAGTCGTGCTGGTCACACCCGCCGCGTCCATCGCGGCGGTGTTGGACAGCCCAGCGTGCCGATCGACCCGAGACAGCCACACCGGGTGATCAGGCACGGCGTCCGACAAACGCTTGTGCGTGGGCATCTGCTTGCTGGGCCAGCTCTCGTGGTCCCACCCGCGCCCGAGGATCCACGTTCCACGAGGAACAGCGACCGCCTGCGCGCGCACTAGTTCGATGACCTCGTCGTAGCTGCTGGTCCCCGAGAGGTCGATCACCCCCGCGTCGAGCTGACCGAGCCCGCTCATGTGCGCGTGCGCGTCGATGAGCCCGGGGACAATGGTGAGCCCTTCCATGTCGATCTGCGTGACGCCCTCGTGCATGTGGCGCATGACGTCGCGTCGGTTGCCGACGGCGAGGATCTTGCCGTCGGAGACCGCCATCGCGTCGGCGGTGGGCAGGTCATCGCTCGCGGTGTAGATCCGGGCGTTGATGTAGATGGTGGTTTCTTTGGCGCCGACAAGCGGAGCCGCGAACGCGAGCACAGCGGCGGTGAGCAGTGACTTGATCATGCGAGCAGTCTACAAGCGAGCGGGAGGGGTCCCTACTTGCCGTCGTACCAGCTGGCGCTGATCGCCGAATCGACCTTCAGGGGCACGCTCAGGTCCATCGCGGCCTCCATGCGCTCGACGATGAGGGCCCGGGCCCGCTCGCTGACGCCCTCGGGCGCCTCGAAGACCAGCTCGTCGTGGATCTGCAGCAGCATCCGCACGCCCGGGATCTCGGGCGGGGCGCCCATTCGCCGGTCCGCCGCGTGCTCACTCAGGCGGTGGTGCAGGTCAATCATCGCGATTTTGATCAGGTCCGCGGCGGACCCCTGCACGACCGAGTTGATCGCCATCCGCTCGCCCAGCGAGCGCCGCGCCGGGTTGTTCGAGTCGATGTCCAGGATCGGGCGACGGCGTCCCATCATGGTCTCGACGTAGCCCTTGTCGTGCGCCTCATCGACACACTCCTGCAGGAAGGTGGTGATGCCCGGGAAGCGGGCCTTGTACTCGTCAATGATCTCGGAGGCTTCGCTGTTGGAGACGCCGAGCCTGCGGGCGAGGCCGAAGGGCGTGACGCCGTAGATGATGCCGAAGTTGACCATCTTCGCGCCCGAGCGTTGCTCACGCGTGACGTCCTCGGGCTTGACCGAATGGATCTGCGCCGCGACGGCGGTGTGGATGTCCTCGCCGCCGTGAAACGCGGCGGTCAGCGCCTCGTCCTTGGAGAGGTGCGCCAGCAGACGCAGCTCGATCTGCGAGTAATCGGCGGAAATCAGTCGGCGCCCCTCGTCGGCGACGAACGCCCGGCGGATGTCACGCCCGATGTCGGTCCGGATCGGGATGTTCTGCAGGTTCGGGTCCGAGGACGACAACCGCCCCGTCGCGGCGACGGTCTGGTTGAAGCTCGCGTGGATGCGCCCGTCGTCGTCGTGGATCTCGTTGCGGAGCGCGACGAGGTAGGTGCTCACCAGCTTGGTCAGCTGGCGGTACTCCAGGATCAGGCTCGGGATCTCGCTCTCGACGCCCGGGTCCTGGGCGAGCTTCTCGAGCACCTCGGCGTCGGTGGAGTAGCCGGTCTTCGTCTTCTTGATCGGCTTGACGCCCAGCCCGGGCTCGGCGGCGTCGGGCGCGTTGAACAGCACGGCGCTGAGCTGCTTGGGCGAGTCCGGGTCGAAGCCCCGATCGCAGGCCTCGTACGCCGCGTCGGAGATACGCTGCTTGAGCTCGTCGATGCGGGTCTGGAGTTTCTCTCGCTGGCGCTCCAGCTCGTCGGGATCGACGCGGATGCCGTTCCATTCCAGCTCGGCCAGCACCTCGACCAGCGGCATCTCCAGCTCGCGGAAGAGCGTGTCCAGGCCCTGGTCTTTGAGCGCGGGCGCCATCTGCCCCATGAGCTGCAGCGTCGCGTCAGCGTCTTCCGCGGCGTAGGGCGCGGCCTGGGCCAGCGGGACCTCGTCGAACCGCTTCTGGGCCTTGCCCTTGCCGATGAGTTCCTTGATCGCGATGTTCAGGCGCCCGAGCAGCGCCAGCGAGAGCGCGTCGAGCGAGTGGCTCGAGCGCGAGGCGTCCACGACGTAGCTGGCGACCATCGAATCGCCCGCGGGCGAGCCCGCGTCCAGGGGCACGTGCCCGCGCAGTTCGACGCCGGCGCGCCGGAGCACGAGCAGGTCGTACTTGAGGTTCTGCCCAGCCTTGGGGATCGAGGCGTCCTCCACGATTGGGCGCAGGGCGTCGAGAACGGTCTGCTCGTCGAGATGTTTCTCGCCCTCCGGCGCCCGGGTGGGGATGTACCAGGCCTTGCCGGGCTCAATGCTGAGGGAGACGCCGCAGAGGTCGGCGCGCATCGGGCGGATGTTGGTCGTCTCCGTGTCGATCGCGACGAGCCTGGCTGTGCTGATCGCCTTGACGACCTTGGCGAGTTCCGCCTTGGTCGTGACGCACGTGTAATCGCCATCGACCTCGCGCGTCGCGGCGTCGCCCGCCTGGTCGAAGAGGCCCCCGAAGCCGCCGGCGTCCTTGCCGCGTGCACTCCGCGTCTTCTCCGCACCCTCCGCGTTCGAATCCCCCCCGCCGAGCATCGCCTTGACGTCGTCCTGGTAGCGGTTGAATCCGAGTTCCTGAAGGATCGGCAGGAGTTTGGGCAGCTCGAACGTGGAGAGCGCCGCGTCGCCCAGGTCCAGCTCGACGGGCACGTCGTGACGCAGCGTGACGAGCTGCTTGCTCAGCGGCAGGCGGTCGATGGCTTCGAGGATCCGCTCGCGCCGCTTGCCCTTGATCTTCCAGTCCTTCCTGGGCTTGTCCTCGTCGCGGACCTCGTCGAGGATCGCGTCGAGGGTGCCAAACTCCGCGAGCAGCTGCGCGGCGGTCTTGGCGCCGATGCCCTCGACGCCCGGGATGTTGTCTGCCGTGTCGCCCATCAGGGTGAGCATGTCGATGATCTGGCTGGGCGCGAGCCCGAGGTCGGCCTTGAGGGCCGCCTCGTCGATGACGATGTCCGTGTGGATGTCGTACATCTCGGTGGGGGGGGCGCCGCTGCCCAGGAGCTGCTTGAGGTCCTTGTCCTTGCTGATGATCCGGACGCGGACGTCGGGGTGCTTGGCGGAGTAGGTGCTGGCGAGCGTCGCGATGACGTCGTCGGCCTCGAAGCCCTCCGCACCGATCACGGGGACGCCGATCTCTTTGAGCAGCGCCAGCGCCCGCTCGACCTGTGGAAAGAGGTCGTCCGGGGGCTCGGAGCGGTTGGCCTTGTACTCGGGGTAGAGCTGGGAGCGGAAGGTGCCGCGGTCGCCGCCGATGTCCAGCGCGACGGCGACGTAGTCGGGCGGGCCCCCGACCTGGCCCTCGCCGCGGAGGAGCTTGAGGAGCATGCCGACGAACCCGTAGGTCATGTTGGTGGGTTCTTTGGTGACCGGGCTGGTCATGGGCGTGCGGATGGCGTGGTAGGCGCGGAAGAACTGGGCGTAGCCGTCGATGAGGTAGAGGGTTTTCATGACGAGGTGTGGTTAGGCGCTCGGCTTCCCCGGCCAACTCACCGCCGAGTCCTGTCCCGTCGCCTGCTCGTGCAGGATGGTCAGGCGGCGGGCGTAGGGCTGGGACTGGTCTACGCCGCGCCGGCTCATCGCGGTCATCGCGACCTCGACGAACTTGCCCACGCGGAAGGGTTTGGTCCCCGCGTCCGTGACCCACGCGAAGGCGGGGAGGGTTCCGCTCAGCGGGGCGCTCGCGGCGTACATCACGCCCGTGTGCGCGATCGCGCCGGTCATGATCCGCGTGCCGATGGCGGTCTTGGTGTGGTCGCCCAGGATGGCGCCCAGGAAGGTCTCGCCCGTGCGTTCGTTCTTGCCCTCGGGCGCGGCTTTGGCGATGACCTCGCTGTAGGTGTTGAGCAGGTTGGAGTTGATCGTCCCGGCGCCCAGGTTGACCCACTCGCCGATCCAGCTGTCGCCAAGATGACCGTCGTGCCCCTTGTTGGCGTAGCCCTGGAAGACGCAGCCCCCGACTTCGCCCGCGACCTTGCAGACGGGGCCGACAGCCGTGTTGGGCTTGATGTTGGCGTGCTCGACGACGGTGCAGCCGCGACCGATGACGCACGGGCCGTTGATGACCGCGAGCGGGCGGACGGTGGTGTTGGCGCCGATCACGATCGGGCCGTGCTCCGCGTTGAGGACGGCGCCGCGGTAGACCTGGGCCTCCGGGTCGATCATGATCCGGTGGTCGCCCAGGCAGAGCA
>JAJDDH010000293.1 GCA_029260415.1 Phycisphaerales bacterium
AGCGCTGCGCACGCTCCATGGGCGCGTGATGGAGCTCGACGCGCTGTCCGAATCGCTCGCGATGTTCGCGGGCGAGGGCTGGGCGCGGGTCGATCGCCCGTTCTTTGTCTCGCGATCGCAGACGCTCGCGGCGTTCAACCCCGAGACCCCCTCGCGGATCGAGGACTTCCGGGCCTGGCTCGCGGAGGCATCGGACCCGGGCGTGACCAAGCTAGAGCCCGACAGCGACCCCCGCCTGGCGTACGGCGGGTCCGCGGCGTTCCAGGGGCTGCCCGCTGAGATCGAGGCGCTGCGCGACCGGTACGGCGCGGAGCTGTTCATCGAGCTGCTGGGCGAGAGCGACCTTGTCGAGCGCACGCCCGAGGCGCTACGCGACGCGGAGGAGCTGGAAGCGATCCGCTGGCAGCGCCTCACGCAGGCGCAGGTCGAGGGCGGGGCCGAGCGCCTCAGCGCCGAGCTGGCGCGGACGCGGGGCGAGGTCGACCGCCTGGGCGAGGACCTGCTCGCGACGGCGACGGCGTACCTCGACGAGCTGCGCGAGAGCGAGGGCGTGTCCGCGTTTGCCACGCCCTCGATCGACGGGGCGTGGCGGGCGATGCGTGATGATCTGCTGGCGCGGTACGCCCAGGACGGGCGGTTCGCGGACCTGCGCCGGGCGGAGGCGCCCGCGCGGGAGCGGCTGCTTGAGATCGAGCGGCGAGTGCGGGTCGAGGCGGCGTTCGAGTCGGCTCCGCGCGGGTTTGACGCTGGGGTGATCGAGCCGGTGCTGGCGGAGCGGGCGGACGCGGCGGGGGGCGCCGGGGTTGCGCTGCTGCGCTGGAACGGGCGGGTGTACGAGGCGCCGGGAGACTTTGAGGGGGCGATCGAGGCCATCGCGGAGCAGGAACGGGCGTGGGTCGGGCGGGTCGCGCAGCTCGTGAGGGATCACGCCGCGATCGAGCATCGCCTGGACAACGCCATGCTGCTCGATGAGGCGGGCGCCGACGGGCGATCGGCGCGCGAGCTGGCCCTGGCGTGGCGCCCGGGCGAGGAGCTGGGCGATGAGCGGATCCGCGCTGCGCTGGCGGGAGTGCTGGAGCGGGTCGAGCACGTCGAGACGATCGAGCGGGAGACTGACGCGGACAGGCTGGTCGCGTGGGCGTCGGATGAGGCGCAGGAGGATGTCGCGGCGCTGACGGCGTACTTCGGGATTGCCGAGGCTGACCCGGCGTGGCCCGCGAGCGTCGATCAGCTGCGGACGGAACGCGGGGTGATGGAGCGGCTGCTGGAGCGCGCCGCGGCGCTGGAGGGCACGGACCGCCAGGTCGCGGTGCGGGACCGTGTGCAGGGCGCGGCCCGGGCGCGATGGACACGGTTCGCTGACGGGGCGGACGAGCTGCGTGAGGTGGACGCCGCGGGCGAGACGAGGGCCGCGTTCGGGGCGGACCTGGGCGGGCTCAGGCAACGCTCGGCGTACAACGTGCTGCTGCGTGAGTTCCAGACCGGGGTCGACCTGTCAATGGACGAGGCGGCGCTGCGCACGCGCGTCGAGCAGTTGCGGGACGAGCTGCGCCCGCTCGCGTCTGGGCTGAGCGACACCGGCGCGCAGCGCTTCATCAACGAGGTCGCGGACATCGCCCGCCCGCCCGACGACACGCGCCGCGTGCTCGAGGCGCGGGAGTTCGGGCCCGGTCGGCACGGGTGGAGCGCGTCGGATGTCGACGGGGGCGAGGTTCTCGTCTATACGTCCAACGGCGCGGGCGGGGCGCTGCGGCTCGAGTTCGTGCGCATCGAGCCCGACAGCTCCAACGGGCTGCGACTGCCCGCGTATGTCTCGAGGTCCGAGGTGTCGCTGGGCGTGGTGCGCGCCATGGGCGCGAGGCTGGGCGGCTGGGACGCGGTCGCGGAGCAGTGGCTGGCGCTGGCCGATGCGCGCGAGCGGGCTGGCCAGCCCGGCGGGCCGGCGTGGGCGGGCGCCCGCGTGTGGAGCTGGGACGCGGCGGCGCGGTCGATGGTCCCGAGTGAGTCCTGGCTCAAGCGTCACCCGCAGATGACCCCCGAGTCGCCCGCGTACGCGCCGGGGCTGGGTGATCCGGGCGATCCGCTGCTGATCGCCGCGGGGCAGGGGCGCCCGGGGGACGCGATGCCCATGAACTATGTATCGGCCCGGGCGGCGCAGATGCTGGGCGAGGGGTTGAGTGCTCGGTTGCCCACGGAAGCCGAGTTCCGCGCGGCGGTCCGCAGGCAGGGCGGCGGGCGACAGGCGATGGGCGGGGGCAACCGGCGCGACGCGACGTTTGCGCGTCAGCGGGACTGGATTTCACAGGTCGAGCAGACGCTGCAGCAGGACGGGGCGGTCTCGCAGTTCTCGTACCCGGACCGGGGGGTGTTCCTGCCGCGGGAGGTGAGCGCGCGAACGGATGGCAGCGCGACGGCATTGCCCAGCGACGACGGGGTGCTGTGGTTCACGCCGGTGGACGCGGGCGGGGGCGGGCCCTTCCGCGACCTGGTCGGGAACGTCGCGGAGTTCGTGTCGGTAGGGGACGGGTTCGGGGTGATGGGGGCGTCGGCGCTGTCGGCGCCGGAGATCGACCCGATGACGCTCTACCCGCTGCGCCGGGCGCAGTACAAGCGTGGGGCCAACTCGGACGTGGGCTTCCGCCTGGCGCTCGACGTGCCCGACGGCGTCTTCCGTCAGACCGTCCACCGGCGCATGGAGAAGCTACTGGCCCGGGCGGCGTGCGTGTTCGAGTGAATCGGGGCCCGCTCTTACTCGGTGGGCACGGAGGCGAACGTCCCGCCCATGGGGTTCTGGGCCGCCTCGTAGTAGGCGACGACCATGGGC
>JAJDDH010000294.1 GCA_029260415.1 Phycisphaerales bacterium
CCGCTGAATCGGGGCGGGTATGACCCGGTCCCGCTCAACCGCTGGGGCGGCGCGAGCCGACAAGCGGAACACCGCGAGTGAGTCGCGGCTAACCTTGGGCGTCTGATGACGCCCGGACCCGGGCACGAGACAGGGGACGACGCATGAGCCGCCTTCCGGCCGCCGAGAGACGCGAGCAGCTGCTCGACCGCGCGGCCGAGCTCTTTAGCGAACGCGGTTTCGCCCGCACCACGACCGCTGAGCTCGCCAGGGCCGCGGGCGTGACCGAGCCCATCATCTACCGCCACTTCGCCTCCAAGCGGGGCCTGTTCATCGCGCTCATCGAGCGGACGGGCCAGCAGACGCTCGAGCAGTGGGCCAAGGACCTGGAGGGGGCCCAGGACGCCGCCCAGCGCCTGCGCCGGGTCATCGGGGACAACCCGATGGTCTCCGAACGCGGACGGGCGGGCTACCGCGTGTTCCTGCAGGCGATCAGCGAGGTCGACGACGCGGAGATCCACAAGGCACTGTCCGACCACATCACCAAGGTCCACGAGTTCCTCGTGCGTGAGATCAAGCTCGCCCAAGAGCAGCACAAGGTCACCGGACGCTTCAGCGCCGAGGTCGTCGCCTGGCTGCTGATCAACATCGGCATGGGCTACGGCGTCATGACCGCGATGAACATCCCCGGGCACGGGCACGACGGCCAGGGCGGGCACGTCCAGGACGTCCTGGCCCGCGTGCTCATCGGTCGCGACGCGATCCCGAAAAACCCGGGCGAGGCCTGATCCGCCCCAACCCGGGCCATGATCAGCTCGGGTTGCGCGCGTGCAGCACGGGCATCGCGCTCAGGTACTCCGCCGCGATCCCGGACCCGTCCTTCCCGAACTCGTCGTACGGGCCGTCGTAGCACACGCCGCCTTTGTGCAGCATGATCACGCGCGGGCGCAGGCGACGGAGCAGGTCCTTGTCGTGCGTGACGAACACGCTGGTCCGGCGCGTCCCGTCGGCCCGGGCCAGGTTGTGCGTGTCCCAGATCAGCCTGTGGATCTCGCCCGCGACGATCGGGTCGAGCCCAGTGGTCGGCTCGTCGTAGAAGATGATCGCCGGGTCCATCGCGATCGCCCGCGCCACCGCCACCCGCTTGGCCATCCCCCCCGACAGCGCGTCGCGGTGCTTGTCGATCACGCTGTCCACGTCCAGGGCCGCGGCCTTGAGCGCCCAGCGGACGCGCTCGTCGATCGCCTTCTCGCCCATCCGCGCGTTCTCGCGTAGCCACAGGGCGCAGTTCTCCCGCACCGACGCGCCGAACAGCGCGTTGTGCTGGAACACGATCGCCCAGTGCATCCGCAACGCGTCCAGGGCTTCCTCGTCGAGCTCGCTCAGCTCGACCAGCGGCGAGCCCTTCTCGGCGTGGTCGGCGATGAGCACCCGACCCTCGCTGAGCTCCTGGAGCCCCGTGAGCAGGTCCAGCAGGACCGTCTTGCCCGAACCGCTCATGCCCACGATCGCGACCAGCTCGCCCCGGGCGATGTCGAGCTCGACCCCACGCAGCACCCAGTGCTCGCCGAACGCCTTGCCCAGCCCCTCTGCCCTGATCTCGACTGGTTCGGTGCTGGGGCTCACGACCGGACGATACCCGCCCGGGCGCGTCAATAGACTTGCGCGTGATCGATCTGGACGCCAACGCAACCACCCGCCCGACCCCCGGCGTCGTGGACGCCGTACGCCGCGGGCTCGAGACCGCCTGGCACAACCCCTCGAGCCTGCACCGGGCCGGGCAGGGCGCCCGCGCGGCCCTGGAGCTGGCCCGCCAGGACCTGGCCCGCCTCATCGGCGCGACGCCCAGAGAACTCACCCTCACCAGCTCGGGCACCGAATCGATCGACCTGGCCATCCGCGCCGCCCTGGCCCTGACACAGCGCCCCGCGATCGTGGTCAGCGAGCTCGAGCACCCGGCCGTCCGCGATCTGGCGGCGTCGCTCGATCGCGCGGGCGTTCAGGTCCGCCGCCTGCCCGCGACCCCCGACGGTCGCGTCGACCTGTCACACCTCGAGCGCCTGATCGACGACGACGTCGCGCTCGTGAGCGTGCAGTGGATCAACAACGAAACCGGGGTGATCCAGCCCATCGAGGAGGTTGCACGCCTGTGCCGCGAGCGCGGGGTGCTGGTGCACACCGACGCGGTGCAACGGGTGGGCAAGCTCCCGGTGGATCTGTCCAGCGCCGAGGCGCCGCCGATCGACCTCCTGAGCTTCAGCGCCCACAAGTTCCACGGGCCCAAGGGCGTGGGCGCGCTCTACGCGCGGCGCGGGCTGAGCCTGCCCCCGGTCCTGCACGGCGCCCAAGAATCCGGGCGGCGCGCGGGCACCGAGAACGTCCCGGGCGTCATGGGGGCTGGCGCCGCGGCCCGCGAGGCGATCGCGTTCCTCGAGGAGCAGGCGCCCCGCGATCGCCTGGGCGCACTCCGCGACCGCCTGGAAACCGCCCTACTGGCGCAGATCCCCGGGTCCCGCGTCAACGGGAGCGCCGCCCCGGGCGCCCGGGTCTGGAACACCACCAACGTCATCTTCCCCGGGGTTGAGGGCGAAGCGCTGCTGCTGGCGCTCTCGGAGCGCGGGCTGTGCGCCTCGGCGGGCAGCGCCTGCAGCTCGGGCAGCGTTGAGCCCTCGCCCGTGCTTCTGGCGATGGGCCTGAGCGAAACCGACGCCAGCGCCTCGATCCGCCTGAGCCTGTCGAGGCTGACCACGGACGAGCAGATCGACCGGGCGATCGGGGTTCTGGTCGAGTGCGCTGGGCGGATCCGCGCCGCCCGGGGGTAGCGCGGGGTGGTCTTGCCGTCCGGGGGGACGTACGCTGGCGCCATGACACAGAACCCCTACGCCGAGCCCGGCGCCGACGTCTTCCCGGAAGCCGAGCGCACCAGCCTCATGGCGATC
>JAJDDH010000295.1 GCA_029260415.1 Phycisphaerales bacterium
GAGCTGTGTGGGCGCTTCCCCGGCGGGCGCACTGGTGCGGAGCGTCGCCCCGCCCGAGGCAGCCTCGACGTCCGCCTTGACGATGCGTCCCGAGGGCCCCGTGCCCGAGAGCGAGGCGAGATCAACACCCTGCTCGTTGGCGATCTTGCGGGCCAGGGGGGAGGCGAAGACCCGCCCGCCGCCCGACGCGGAGCCATTGGAAGTTGTGGTCGGTGTGCTCGTCGTTTCCTTCGCTGGCGGATCGGCGACGGCCGTCCCACCGCCGGACGATTCGGAGCCGCCCGCGCTCGCGGCCTTCGTGCCAGCGCTGGACGCGCCCGAGGCCGCGTCCTCAGCGCTCTCCCCGTCTTCGGCCAGGATGATGATCGCCTGACCGATGGGCACGTTCTCGCCCTCCGCCGCGACGAGCTTGGCGACCACGCCGTCGTCGAACGACTCGAGCTCCATCGTCGCCTTGTCCGTCTCGATGTCCGCGATGACGTCGCCCGAGGCGACGGTGTCGCCCTCCTTGACGTGCCACGTCACGACGGTGCCCTGCTCCATGGTGTCAGAGAGGCGCGGCATGGTGATCTCGATGGGCATGGCTCGTCCTTCGGGCAGCGTGCGTGTTCGTCGTCCGTGATTCTAACCGGTTCCGCTCGGGGTCAGCCCCGCGCGGCAAGCAGGGCGGCGGTCGTGTCGTACAGCGCGTCGCCCACCCGGTGGGCGCCGCTCCTGGTCATGTCGTCGGGCCAATCCGCCGTGGTCTCCATGGGCGCCCCGGGGCAGGCGAAGTCCTGGGCGATCACGTTCACCCCGATGCCCGACAGGATGCGACGGAGCTCGGGCAGCCCCCGGATCCCGCCCAGGCGCCCCCCGGAGGTGGCCATCAGCCCCGCGACCTGGCCCCGGTAGCAGGCCAGACCGCCCTGGTCGTCGCTGCGCCGCGAGCACCAGTCGATCGCGTTCTTGAGCGCGGGCGAGAGCGACCCGTTGTACTCCGGGCTGGCGATGAGCAGCGCGTCGCTGGCGAGCATCAGGTCCTGGAGCCTGACGATCGGCTCTGGCATCGCCTCGCCCCTGGCCTTGAGGGCGCCCTCCATGTCCTCGTCGAACATCGGGAGTTTCAGGTCGCGCAGCTGGACCTCGGTCACGTCGGCGCCGCGCTCCTTGAGGCGGTCCACCGCGACGAGCATCAGGCGCCGGTTGAGCGATTCGGCCCGCATGGACCCGGTGAAGGCGAGAACATTCATCGTTGGCTCCGGTCTGGGTCAGGCGATCACGCGGCGCACGGCCTCGGCGATCCGTTCCGGGTTGGGCAGGTAGTCGTACTCCAGGTGCTTGGCGTACGGCGTAGGCACGTCGCGGGTGTTGACCCGCATCGGCGGCGCGTCCAGCCAGTCGAACGCGTGCTCGGTGATCTGCGTGATCACCTCGCTGGAGATCCCCGCGAAGGGCCAGGACTGATCGACCACCAGCACCCGGTTGGTCTTCTTCACGCTCTCGATGATGGAATCAATATCCAGCGGGCGGATGGTCCGCATGTCGAGCAGCTCGACGTTGATCCCTTCCTTCGCCAGGACCTCCGCGGCCTCGGCGCAGAAGTTCACCGGGCGACCGAACGACACCAGCGTGCACGCGTCGCCCTCGATGACCCGGCGCGCCCGCCCAAACGGGATGTAGTACTCCTCGTCGGGCACGTGGGCCTTGTCGCCCAGCATGCGCTCGGACTCAAGGAAGAACACCGGGTCCGGGTCGCAGATCGCGGTCTTGAGCAGGCCCTTGGCGTCGTACGGATTGCTCGGGATGGCCATCTTCATGCCCGGCACGTTGGCGAACAATCCCTCGACGCACCAGGAGTGCGTGGAGCCCAGCTGCCCGCCCGCGCCGTCGTTGCCGCGGAAGACGATCGGGCAGCCCCACTGGCCGCCCGACATGTAGAGCATCTTGGGGGCGTTGTTGAGGATCGGGTCCGCCGCGACGAGCGAGAATGACCAGCTCATGAACTCTACGATGGGCCGCAGCCCCGCCATCGCGGCGCCGATGCACGCGCCCGCGAACCCGTTCTCGGAGATCGGACTGTCGATGATCCGCTTGGGTCCGAACTCATCGAGCATGCCCTGCGAGATCTTGTAGGCGCCGTTGTACTGGGCGACCTCCTCGCCGATCAGGAACACCCGCTTGTCCTTGCGCATCTCCTCGGACATCGCCTCACGCAGCGCCTCGCGGTACTGGATGACCCGGTCGCCCTCGCGCGACGGCATCTGGTCCTCGCTGACGAACTCGGGCAGCGTCCACGCCCCCACGGCAGGGTGGATGGGCGTCTCGATCATGGGGGGGGTCTCAAGCGTGGTCATGGTGTTGGCCTTGGGGCTTGTCGTTCGTGATGACGGTCGGCGGCGGGGCGTTTCGTTTCGGCATCCGGCGGGTCTCGCCCGAACGCATGATCAGGAGAATGACGACTCGGAGCAGGAGCAGGACGAGGAAGGCGAGGGCGAGGAGGACAATCGGGAGCGTGGCGCCCATGCGAAGCCCTTGCCGCTAGAGCAGCGGGTTCTTCACCCCGTGCCGGTACTCCTCGGTCGGGCTCAGGTTTGGCTGGGGGTTGGCGTACACGTCCGTGGACAGCTCGCTCGGGTCCGGGTCGGGCGCCTGCTCGGCGTACTCGACCGCCTCGCGCACGATGCCCTTGATCTCTTTCTGCATCGCCTTCCAGTCGTCCTCGCTCATGCACGACCGCTCGTTCATCAGGTGATCCAGCAGGTTCGCGATCGAGTCGCGGTCCTTGAACTGCTCCACCTCGTCCTTGGAGCGGTACTTCTGCGGGTCCGACATCGAGTGGCCCTGGTAGCGGTACGTCTTGAGGTCGACGAACGCGGGCTTCTGCATCTCCCGGCACTCGTCCGCCAAGGGCTTGAAGTGGTCGTACAGGTTCAGGATCGACAGCCCGTCCACCTCCAGCGACTTCATGTCGTACCCGAGGGCACGGCTCACGAGGTTGTGCGGGTTG
>JAJDDH010000296.1 GCA_029260415.1 Phycisphaerales bacterium
CGGCGCGGAGATCTTTGACCCGTTTGTTTCCGGACCCGGGAGCGGGAACAGCCGCGAGCCGCGGCGTCGGATCGGTCTTGGGCTGGCCCTCTGCAAGCGTTTGATCGAACGCGGCGGCGGGACCATCAGCGCCGCGACCCAAGCCGATGGCGGGGCGTGCTTTACGCTCACACTGCCCCGACATACGCCGAGCATATAACAAAAACATGGACGTAACGTTCTAGGACGTGGGTGTCGGGAGCACGCGCAAGAGCTGCGCACTCAGCCCTGCGGCAGAACAACAACGTCGCTCGGGTCGATCGCGATCGCGACGCTGTCGCCTGTGCTCGCCGGGTCCACGCGGATCTCCGCGGGGTTGAGCTCCGCCACCTTCAGGCGGATGTCGCCCTTGAGTTCGATCAGGTGCTGAGCCGTCTCGCCCAGGTACGTGGTCTCGAGGCGCGTCGCGGGCAGCGATCCGGGAGCGCCGGGCTGGACGAGGCGGATGGACTCGGGGCGGACGGAGCACACCACACTGCCCGACTCGGGTGAGTGCTCGAAGCGAGCGGCGGTGAGGTCGCCGGCGGTCGTGTGCACGCTCAGGGCGCCGTTGGCGGTGCTGACCTGGCCCTCGATGAAGTTGGTCTCGCCCAGGAACTCGGCGACAAAGCGGTCGCGCGGGCGGCGGTACAGCTCGGAGGGTGTGCCCAGCTGCTCGACCTTGCCGGCGCGGATGATCGCGACGCGGTCAGCCATAGACAGGGCTTCTTTCTGATCGTGCGTTACATAAACAGTGGTGATGCCGCTGCTCTTGCAGATGCGCCGGATCTCGGAGCGCAGCTCGATGCGCAGCTTCGCGTCCAGGTTGGACAGGGGCTCGTCGAGCAGCAGCACATCGGGGCGGACCACGATGGCTCGCGCCAGGGCGACGCGCTGCTGCTGCCCGCCCGAGAGCTGCGTGGGCTTGCGGCTGGCGTACACGTCCATCTGCACGGCCTTGAGGGCCTCGAGCACCCGCCTGGAGCGGTCGGGCTCGCCGATCTTGCGGACCTTGAGCCCGAAGGCGACGTTGGCTTCGACGCTCATGTGGGGCCAGAGCGCGTAGCTCTGGAAGACCATGCCCGTGTTGCGTTTGTTGGGGGCGGCGTGGGTGACGTCCTTGTCGTTGAAGCGGATGGAGCCGGCGGTGGGGTCGATGAAGCCCGCGATCATGCGGAGGAGCGTCGTCTTGCCGCAGCCCGAGGGGCCCAGCAGGAAGAACAGCTCGCCCGACTCGATGGTCAGGTCGATCCCGTCCACGGCCCGGGCCGCGGCCTGGCCCTTGCCGAAGACTTTCACCAGCTTGCTGATCTGAATGCGTGTGGACATGGTGGGCAAGGGTAGGGGAAGCGGGCGTCGCGGGTAGACTCGCCCCCATGACCGATGCGCGAGATTCCACCCCCGAGGACCGGGTCCGCAGCGACTCGCTCGACCGCCTGCGCGGCAACCGCAACCGCCCGGACCGGGCGCGGGACCTGGGCGGGGCGATCGCGATCGGTCAGGGGATCGCCAGACGGGCCCGGGCGGTGGGGGCGGTCGCCCACGCGTGGGAGACGTGCGTGCCCGAGGACCTGCGCCGCCAGAGCGAGCTGATTTCGTTTGCGGGCGGGATCGTGAAGGTGGGGGTTGCCAACGGCGCCGCGCGCTACAAGATGGACCGCTGGCTCAGGGGCGGGGGCGAGACGGCGCTGCGGCGCGAGGCGAAGGCGCCGGTGACGCGGGTGCGGCTGGTGACCAAGTGAGCGAGTCGGCGCTGCGCGTGTTCGTCGAGCAGACCGACGCCCGCTGCCCCGCGTGCGCCTACAGCCTGAGCGGGCTGACGGGCGAGACCTGCCCGGAATGCGGCGTGTCGCTCCGCCTGTCGTTGGTGCGTAGCGGGCGGGGCTGGGCATGGATCCACGGCGTGATCGGGCTGGGCCTCGGGCTGGGGCTGATGGTCGTGGTGCTGATCGCGATGACCTGGAACATCGTGCTGGGGGCGTGGCATCGCGAGCCGATGGCCGCGGCGGTGGTGGGGGTGTGCTTGCTCGCGTGCGCGCTGCAGGCGCTGCTGCTGGCCCGCTGGATCGCGCGGAGCGAGAACCCGAGCCCGGGGCGGGCCATGGGCGCGTGGGGGATCACGACCGGGGTGCTGGGGGCGCTCTGGCTGGTGGGGTATGTCTTGGCGGCGATTGCCTAGGCGAGGAGGGAGATCGGGGCATTCGAGCGATCCACGGATCTTGAGGTGTCGTACCACAGCGAGACGCCGGTCCGGGCCGATAGCAGGTGTGCACGCCCAGAGGACACGATGACCCCTTCCCTCCCCAGCACCGACCTGACCCCCGAGCTGCTCGAGCACATGCAGGCCATCAAGGCCAAGGCGCTCGAGTACGGTCTGGACTTCTTCGAGGTGATCTACGAGCGTCTGGACTTCCAGACGATGAACCAGATCGCCGCGTGCGGGGGGTTCCCCATCCGCTACCCGCACTGGAAGTGGGGGATGGAGTACGAGAAGCTCTCCAAGCGCGACGCCTACGGCATGGGTCGCATCTACGAGATGGTCATCAACAACGACCCCTGCTACGCCTACCTACAGGAATCGAACTCCGTCACCGACCAGAAGCTGGTCATGGCGCACGTGTACGGGCACTCTGACTTTTTCAAGTGCAACGCGTGGTTCAGCCAGACCAACCGCAAGATGATGGACGAGATGGCCAACCACGCGACGCGCGTGCGGCGGCACATCGAGCGCCAGGGCGCTGACACGGTCGAGCGGTTCATCGACTGGTGCCTGCGCATCGAGCACCTGATCGACCCGCACTCGGTGTTCGTGCGCCGAGAGCGGGACGAGGACGCGGAGTCGGCGTTCGAGGCCGAGAAGCTGCCGGCCAAGGGGTACATGGACCCGTTCATCAACCCGCCCAGCGAGCTGGAGCGCCAGAAAGCCGAGCACGAGGCGAGCAGGCAGGCCCAGAAGGTCGCGTTCCCCAAGCGTCCGACGCGGGACGTGCTGCTGTTCCTGATGCGCTGCGCCCCGCTCGATGACTGGCAGGTGGACGTGCTGTCGATCATCCGCGACGAGGCGTACTACTTCGCGCCCCAGGCGATGACCAAGGTGATGAACGAGGGGTGGGCGACGTACTGGCACTCGAAGCTGATGACCCAGCACTTCCTCGAGGCCAGGGAGATTGTCCACTACGCGGACCAGCACTCGGGCGTCGTGCACATGCCCGCGGGGGGGTTCAACCCGTACAAGATCGGCGTCGAGATGTTCAAGGAGATCGAGGAGCGCTGGGACAAGGGCCAGCACGGGCCCGCGTGGGAGCGCCTGGACAGCCTGGGCGCCAAGCGGCGCTACGACGACAAGTCGATGAAGGGGCGCGACAAGATCTTCGAGGTGCGGCGCATCTACAACGACGTCAACTTCATCGACGAGTTCCTCACGCCCGAGTTCGTCGAGAAGCACCAGATGTACCAGTTCCGGCGCGACCCGCAGACGGGCGAGGTGCGCGTCGTCACGCGGGACTTTGACCGCATCAAGCAGACGCTGCTGTACCAGCTGACGAACATGGGCCAGCCGTTCATCTACGTGGTGGACGCGAACTACCTCAACCGGGGGGAGCTGTACCTGGCGCACGAGTTCAGCGGGCTGGAGGTGGACGCGTCGATGGCGGTGGAGACGCTGCGGGCGCTCCGCGCGATCTGGGGGCGCCCGGTGCACCTGCAGGCGCGGGTCAACGAGGAGATGCGTCTGCTCTCGCTGGACACCCCCGAGGGCGAGCCCAAGAGCGAGAAGATCGGCGAGGACACCCCGCCCCCGGCGCACGTGATCGCCTGAGCGCCCCGAGCAGGGCGCACGAAAGAGCCCCCGCCGGGTTGGCGAGGGCTCTGGGGGGTGTCCGGATTCCGCGGGGCGGAGCGTTACGAGGCTGGGTTCAGCGCCTGCGGCGCGTCGCGAGCAGCCCGCCCAGGCCCAGCAGGGCGACGCCCGAGGGCGCGGGGATGACGATGTTGTCGAACGCGGCGGAGCCGCCGACGTTGATGATCACCATGTCGTACCCGCCGACGACCTCGATCGGGGAGACGCGGTTGGCGTGGTTGTTGCCGAACGCGATCGTGGCGTCGTAGTTGGACGAGGCGTTGCTCGTGAACTCGGTGAAATCGACCGTGTCGACGAGCGGGCCACCCAGGTAGAACTCGAGGCTGGAGCTCTCCTCGACTACGCCCTCGATATCGATGACGTCGAAGCCGAAGATGCTGTACACATCGTTGAAATCGAAGATCAGCTGCCCCGCGGGGCGGTTGCCCTCGTCGTCGGGGTTGTCGAGGATGCCGTCCCCGGCGCCCGTGTTGTTCTCAGCGATGATGAGCGCCATGCCCAGGTGGACCTTGGTGTTGCTGATCGCCAGGTTGCCGCCCGACCAAGGGGGGCCCTCGAGGTCCGGGTCGGCCGTGCCCATGAGGGCGGTGTCGAACGCCGCGGCGAGGTCGTGCGAGCGGTTCGGGTTGACGGCGCTGACGGTCATCACCGGCGCGAACTGCGAGTTGACGATCTCGCCGTGGGCCAGGCCCTCGAAATCGAATGTCTGAGCGCCGGCCGACGACACAATCGCCGAGCCCGCGCACAGCCCAATCAGATGTTGTCTCATGTCTCTTCCCCTTCTTTCACTCTCTCGAGGCCCGGTCTCTTGGCGCGTGTGACATCAACGCCTCAGGACAGGGCCAGCCCGAGGTTATCGGGTGAACATGGAATTACAACCCCCTTTCCGGAGGTGAGTTGGGGGGGACGGCCGGGTGGCGGATGCCCTCGGCATTCTGGCTCCCTGAGCAACTCAGCGGCGGGAAAGCCCCGGTGCGGTCGGTGGAAATGTTTGTGACTACTAGCACGCTCGGGCGTGTGCGGCGGGGCGCGCAGGCGCCGTGCACATACGGAGTCGATCCCAAAAAAGGGAAAGGCCCGCCCCAGGCAGGGCGAGCCAGTGAGAGAGACCAGGGAGATGCGGGGTCGGCTCAGGCGCGACGACGGCGGGAGAGCATCAGCCACCCGCCCGCGAAGGCGAGCAGACCCGACGGGGCCGGGATGATGATGTTGTCGAACGCGGAGGACCCGCCGACGTTGATCACGACCCGGTCGAAGCCGTCGCTGGCGCTGGCGAAGCCCGCGCTGACGAGGGCGGAGGCGCTGATCGGGGCGACGCGGTTGGCGGTGTTGTCGCCGAACACGATCGTCGCGTCGTAGAAGTCAGACGCGACAGTGGTGAAGTCGGCGAACTCGACAGTCGCGACGAGCACGTCATCGCGGAAGAACTCCAGGCTGGAGCCCTCGAGGATGATGCCCTCGATGTCGATCACGTCGAAGCCGAAGGTGTTGATGGTGCGCGAGAACTGAAGGATGAGCTGCCCGGCGGGGCGTGAGCCCTCGTCGTCCGGGTTGTCGAGGATGCCGTCGCCCGCGCCGACCGCGTTCTCGGCGATGATCAGCGCCCGCCCGAGCTGGGTCTCGGTCTGGGAGATGGCCAGGTTCCCGCCGGCCCACGGGGGGCCTTCCAGGTCGGGGTCGAGCGTGCCGATGAGCGACGTGTCAAAGGCCGCGGCGATGTCGTGCCCACGGTTCGGGTTGACGGCGCTGACGGTCAGCAGCGGTGCGTACTGGGTGTTGACGATCTCGCCGTGGGCGAGACCTTCGAAATCGAAGGTTGTGATGCCCGCGCCAGCGAGGGGCGCAGCCATAGCGATAGCCGCGAATGCGGCCGAGCGAATCGGCGTCATGCTTATCTCCCATCCGGAATGTGACCAGCGACGGGGCCTGTCCCCGACCGCCTTCCCCCGGTCCTCAGTCCGAAAATACCCCATGAGGAGGCATTGGCCACCCGTTTGGCACTTTGGAGAAAGAATCTGGCGTGTGATGGCTGTGGAGGCGTCGCGAGTCGCCTCTAAATCATGATTTCAGGAGAGGTTGCGCGGATCCTCGCCGCGCTCGATCGCGGCAATCTTGTTCGTCCGGCGCTCGTGTCGCCCCCCCTCGAACGGGCTGGCCAGCCAGACGTCCACGATCCGCTCCATCAGGTGCTGCCCGAGCAGGTCGCCCGAGAGGCAGAGCACGTTCGCGTCGTTGTGGGCCCGCGAGAGGCCCGCGGTCAGCTCGTCGTGCACGACCGCGGCCCGGACGCCGTCGATCTTGTTGGCGGCGATCGACATCCCGATCGACGTGCCGCAGATGAGGATGCCGAACTCGGCCTCGCCCGTGCCCACGGCCTTGCCCACGACGTAGGCCTGGTCGGGGTAGTCGCAGGGGCCCTCACAGGCGCCGACGATCGAGGCCTCGTGCCCGGCGCGCCTGAGGTGCTCGCAGATGGCCTGGGCGGGGGCGTTGCCCCGGTGGTCGGCGCCGATGACGATGCGCAGGGGGCTGTCGGTCATGAGTCGAGTTCCTCCAGCCTTGCGCGGATGAGTTCGGTCAAACGCCCGGCGGTCTGACGATAGACCTCGACCCCCATCCCGATCGGGTCGGGCACGCCCCCATCGGGGTCGAGGGTGACGATCTTGCTCTCGCTGCCCGGTGCGATGGCGCGGGCAGCCTGGGCGTGGGCGGGGGTCATGCAGAACACGACCTCCGCTCGCTCGACCATCTCGGGCGTGAGCGGGCTCGAGCGGTGGGCCTGCAGGTCCAGCCCGAGCTCGCGCATCGTCTCGACCGCCTCGCTCGCGGCGGGGGACCCGAGCGACGCGCTCACGCCCGCGCTCAGGACGCGGAAAGCCGTGCCGTCGGGCTCGCGCTCGCTCAGCTGCCCGCGGGCGATGGCCTCGGCCATCGGGCTGCGGCAGGTGTTGCCCGTGCACACGAACAGGATCACCCGCTCGCGGACGGGGCTGCGGGCCTGGGGCGGTGGGGGGGCGCCGGTCATCGGTTCCAGTGTATCGGGCGCGCCCGGGGCGATCGCGCACGCGGCCCGCGGGCGGTGGTCCGCGACGTATCGGTACACGCGGGCGCCGACCCACGAGACCCCGGGCAGATACATCGCCAGCGCGGGGAGGAACCCGACGGGCGTGCGGCGCAGCGCCCTGCGGATCGCGGGGTAGCCCACCAGCACGCGCCCGTCGCTGGTCCGCATGGGCATGCCGCGCATCGCCTCCTCGATGGGCACGGGCAGCTCGTGCTCGGGCGTGCGGGTCAGGTCGCGCAGCTCGATCCGCCCCAGCCAGTCCAGGCGGCGGATCAGACGCGTTGTCCGCACGCAGTACGAGCATCGTCCGTCGTAGAAGCAGGTGTCACGCCCGGGCATCGGGCAATCCTAGAGGCGGATCGGGCCCGGGGGTGCGTGGTTTGTTTGGGGGAGGCGTCGAGAGTAAGGCATCCGGGAGTGGGGGGCGTCGTATAGTCCTGCCAAGACGCCGGGGGAACACGCCCGCACCGGGGACACGCAAGGAGCGTCCAGATGTCATTCGAACCCAAGTCGGGCGCCTCGGCGCCCCGGTCGTCCGCCGGTTTCACGCTGGCCGAGCTGCTGATCGTTATCTCGATCATCGCCCTGCTGGTCGCGATCACGATCCCGGCGCTGGGCGGGGCGCGGACCGCGGCGCGCAAGGCCTCGACGCGGCAGCTGATGTCCAGCCTGCAGCAGGCCGCGGGCGCGTTCCGCAACGACAACGCCCGGGCGCCCGGGCTGTTCTCCGCGTCGGACATGGGGCACTCGGAGAACGAGGCCCAGGGCATGAGCGCGATGGAGAACGTCGTGCTCGAACTGGCGGGTCAGGAGGCGGTCCTCGGGCGCGACGGCGAGATCTCCAACCCCTCAGCGACCAATACCAACGCGATCCTCGTCGGTCCGCGTATGACCGCGGGCAGCCAGTACTGGGTGGACCCGACGCTGATCGGGACCTCGTCGTCGTACTTCGACATCTCCCCCGAGTTCTTCGTCAAGCAGCTCAAGGACACGCAGCAGATCCAGAACGCGATGGGCGACGTGGGGCACACCGCCGCGCAGGACGATGACCCGCAGCTGCCCGACCTTGTGGACGCCTTCGGCCAGCCCCTGCTGGCCTGGGTCGAGGACGAGTTCGGCCCGGGGCGCATCGATCAGAACGCGTCGGTCATCGAGGACGAGCGGAAGAAGTTCGTCAACATCGACTCGGACACCGACGGCCCGGCCCGCTTCTACTGGATGGCCAACGCCACCTTCCTGAGCGCCCCCGAGCTGGGCAAGCAGGGGTACGACATGACCCTCCCGCCCGGCGGGGGGAAGACGAGCATCCTCGGGCTCGGGACGCGCAACTTCCCAATGGCCGGCGACGAACATGTCATCGAGTCGCTCGCGGCCCTGCTGGGCAACCCGGGCTTCAAGGAACTCCAGGACTCGACGGGCACGCTCTACGACCCCGAGGACCTGATCCCCTCGACCTCGCGCGGCTCGTTCGTGATCCACTCCGCCGGTCCCGATGGGATCTATCTCGGCACCAAGGACAAGGGCCTGGCCAGCGCCACGAACGACGGCGATCACATCCTCTACGGGACGAACTTCTACATCCCGGGCACGAGCACCGCCGACCCGGACGCCCGCTACAAGGACGACAAGGGCGCCCCGACCAGCCTCGACGTGATCGAGGCGTTCGATGATCTCGTCGTGAGCGACTGACCGAATCGGGCCCCCGGGCTTGCATATCGCCCGCCCAGCGGTGAGCCTGTGTCCGTGGACACGCTCCCGGGGGGAAGCCAGCAGGACACCGACCATCGCTCCGGCGCGCGCCTGCGCGCCGGGCTGTCGCTGGGCGCGTTCATCGCGGGGCTGTCGCTGGGGCTGCATGCGCCGGGCGCGCCCGTCGGGGTGTGGTTCGTGCTGGCGGTGCTCGCGGGCGCCGTGGTCGCGCTGAGCCGGGGTGTGCTGTGCAAGGGGGCGATGCTCGCGGCGGTGCTGCTGCTGGGCGCGGGATGGATGCAGGCCCGGGTGCACACGCGGGACGCGATGAGCATCACCGCGCTGGTCAGCCCGGGGGACCCCGTGCGCCTGGTGCGCATCGAGGGCGTGGTGCGGTCGGCGATGGTCGGGTTCGGGGCCCCGCCGACCCCGCTCGACCCGCCGCGCTCCGGGCCCCGGATCGGGTGGGTGTTGATCGACGTCACACGCGCCATCGACGGCGAGGCGTGGATCCCGCTGAGCGGGCGCGTCACGCTGAGCGCGCCCGGGCTGCGGGACGCGCACGTGCACGCCGGGCAGCGGGTGCGGGTGACCGGGCGCCTGAGCGCCCCCGGGCCCGCGGGCGCGACGCCCTGGCGGCGCGCAATCGGACGGGTCAACGGGAGCGACGCGCGGGTCTCCACCCCGGACCCGGCAATGATCGAGCCCGTCGCGGCGGGGGGCATGCTGGCGCGGGGCGTCGAGCGCCTGCGCGCCCTGCGGGGGCAGGTCCGTCGAAGGGCGGTGCGGGCGCTGGGCGGGGGTGACGACGGGGAGGTCAGCGACGCGCGCTCGATGATGCTCGCGCTGCTGCTGGGGCGGGTCGAGGGCGAGCTGGATCCCATCCGGGAGCGCTTCCGCAGGATCGGCGCGGCCCACCTGCTGGCGATCTCGGGGTTCCACCTCTCGGTCCTGGGGCTGCTGGCGCTCTGGTGCGTGCGGTTGTCGGGCGAGCGGGGGCGGGGGGGCTCGGCGCTGGTCGCGGGGCTGATCGTCGCGTACCTGCTGGCGCTGCCGGCGCGCATCCCGGTGGTGCGGGCGGGCGTGATGCTGCTGGCGCTGTTTGCGAGCGATGCCGCGGGGCGGAGGCACGACCGCCTGGCGCTGCTGGGGTGGGTGGCGATCGCGGTGCTGGTCTGGCGCCCGGCGGACGCCGCGTCGCTGAGCTTCATCCTGAGCTTCGGGATCACGGCGCTGCTGCTCTGGCTGACCTCGGCGCGCCACCCCTGGGTCTTCGGGCGCCCCGCGCTGCGGGGGACAATCGAGAGGCCCGGCGGCGTGCTCGCCTCGATCGGCGGCGCGGTCCGCGCCGCGGCGGTGCTCTGCCTGCTCTGCTGGC